>JBJKTB010000357.1:0-11679 GCA_046703345.1 Ignavibacteriaceae bacterium | reverse complement strand
TCGCTGAGATATGAGTAAAGACGGATGACGGATTATGAATGAAAATAAGTGAAGTTTTTTATAATCAGTTTAACATATAATCTTTTTAACGATAAAAAAATCAACGGAACACGGATTATACGGATTAGACTGATCGGGACGGATTCAGATCCGTGTGAATCCGTTAAATCAGCGGAATCCGTGTTCTAATGCTTGCAATGAAGAACGATGGGGAAAAAGTAATGGTAATACTATGAGGAGAATAAATGATCAAGAATTATTTTAAAGTTGAATACAGGAATATATTCAAAAATAAATTTTACGCGTTTATTAACATATTCGGCCTTGCGATAGGGCTGACCGGATTTATACTTATATCAATTTTAATAAAGAATGAGCTTGGCTACGATTCGTTCAATAAAAAAGCGGATAGAATATATCGAGTAGTGGAAATTCAGAACCAGGCGAATATAGGCAAGTTAAAAGTCGCTGTAACTATGGGACCCCTAGCGCAGGCTGTTAAAGATTACTTCCCTCAGGTTGAAGAGACGGCAAGGATAGTTCCTTCGCAAACATTGTTCTGCAAAATCGGAAATAAAGGATTTTACGAGAAAGAGATATCGTTTGCCGATCCGTCCATATTTAAAATATTTACTATACCTTTTATACAAGGCGATCCAAATACCGCACTAAAAGAACCTTTCTCAATTGTGCTTACTCAAAGCATGGCAAAGAAATATTTCGGCGATGAAGATCCGCTCGGAAAGTCAATTTCCATTTCAGGCATCTTCGGTACGGCGGATTATAAAATTACCGGTATAATGAAAGACTATCCGCAGAATTCAAATATCTATTTCGAAGCTCTCGGTTCATACAGCACTATGGAGCATTATGTAAGCTGGCTGAAAAATTGGGACACGAATACTCTTGCGACCTACGTTCTTCTTAAAAAGGGTATAACACCTTCGGAGGTAGACAGCCAGTTCCCGGCATTTATTAATCATTATATGCCGCCCGATCCGAAAGTCGGAGAAAAAAATGATTTGCAGATGTACCTTCAGTCGTTAAAGGATACTCATCTTTACTCGGGCGACATAACTTATCAGGTATACATGCACAACCAGGGGAGTATAACCAACGTTTATATATTTTCTGCTATCGCGCTTTTCATTCTTTTAATAGCATGCATTAACTTTATGAATCTCGCAACCGCAAGGTCCGCAAAGAGAATTAAAGAAATCGGAATGAGAAAAGTGCTGGGCTCAACAAGAAAGAGCCTTATTTATCAATTCATCGGAGAAGCCGTATTAATTTCATTAATCTCACTGGTACTTTCTTTACTTCTTACAGAATTAACGCTTCCTTATTTCAAGGAAATATTCGGCGGAAGAATATTATTTTTGTATCAGGACAGTATTCCGTTTCTGCTGCAGCTGCTTGCAATTTCGGTAACTGTGGGGATCATTGCCGGAAGTTATCCTGCATTATTCCTTTCAAAGTTTGAGCCTGCCGAATCTTTAAAAGGAACCGTCTCCGGCAGATTAAAAGGCTCATCTTTAAGGAAGATACTTGTTGTTATGCAGTTTTCAATCGCGATAACACTGATAATCTGTACGGGAATAGTAAGCAGCCAGATGAATTACGTAAGAAATAAAAATCTCGGTTTCAATAAAGAGCATGTTATTTATCTTCCAATAAGAAGCAAAGACACCAGAGAAAAAATCGGACTGCTGAAGAGCGAGCTTATTAAAAACTCAAACATTGTTAACGCGGCCGCATCATCAGGATTATTCGGCGCCAGCGGTTCGGAAGGGACGGAAACAGTAGCGGGAACAAACAATCAGCTCCGCATGATGATGAGGAGGAGCTTTGTAGGATTCGATTACATAAAAACCATGCAGATGAAAATAGTTGAAGGCCGGGATTTTTCAACTGCTCATCCGTCAGATTCGACTGAATCGGTAATAATAAATGAAGCAGCCGTCAGAAAATTCGGCTGGAAAAATCCTATCGGAAAGCAGTTCGAGGGTAAACCGTTAAAAACAGTGATCGGAGTGGTAAAGGATTTTAATTTCTTCAGTCTGCACTCGAAGATCGGTCCATTGATCATGTCTATACGGCCAGATCAGTTTAATTATCTGCTTGTAAGAATAAAGCCGGAAAATATATCTTCGACTGTGGACTTTGTAAGAAGAACCTGGAACGAAGTTGTACCGGGCAGGCCGTTCGATTATTCATTTCTCGATCAGCATTTTGATGAGCTTTATAAATCGGATGAACGTACAGGCGAAATGTTCGGCTTCTTTTCCTTCCTTGCTATTTTCATCGCATGTCTCGGTTTATTCGGTTTAGCCGCTTACACTGCGGAGCAGAGGACCAAGGAGATTGGAGTGAGAAAAGTTTTAGGATCCTCAGTCAGCGGTATTGTTATTCTTCTCTCAAAAGATTTTTTAAGACTTGTTTTAATAGCGGGTATTATAGCCGTGCCTGCAGCATACTACGCAATGAATAACTGGCTGAAAGAGTTCGCGTACCACGCAGGTCTAAGTCCATGGACTTTTATTTTTGCAGCTCTGCTGGCGGTTATAATTGCGTTCTTAACAATTAGTTTTCAGGCTGTAAAAGCCGCTACCGCCAATCCGGTAAAATCTATTAGATACGAGTAAATTCATCTTGTGCGCTTTAAGCGGATTATGCTGCAATAATCAGCCGGAAATAAAAAATTAAAGATTCCGGCGAATGACGGAATGTAAAATTAAATTTCTAATGTTTATTATTAAGAAAAATCAGAAAAAAATAATAAATTCGGGCTAAAGATTATTAAGATAATTGCACCTTCCGCGGAGGGTGAGCTTATACAAAAGGTGACAAGATCGCTTATTTAAACAAATTCCGGATATCTATTCTCTTCAAAATATTTCTGATTACGGCTCTTTTATTCGCTGCAATAATTATTTATAATGATTTTGATCTAAAAGTTACCGCGTTATTTTTTGTTATCGCCGCAATTTACACTATCATTTCTCTATTCAGATATATTGATAAGATCAGCCGCGATCTTATGCGTTTTTTATCATCAATAAAGTATTCCGACTTCAGCCAAAGCTACCTGTTTAAGAATTTCGGAAGCGTATATAACGATCTTTACAAATCGGCCGCCGAAACTTATAACGAGCTTTCATCCAACAGAATCAGAGCTGAAGAAAACCTTCAATACCTTAACACACTCATAGAACAGGTACCTTCGGGAATTATTTCCTTTAAAAAGGACGGTGAGATTGAGCTTATAAATAAAGCCGCCAAGAAACTTCTTAATTCAGATACTCTAAGCAATATTAACGCGTTAAGCGGTGAAAATGGACAGATCATTGAAATACTAAATAACCTAGAAATCGGAACAGAAAAAACCATAAAATTAAAGACCGGAACGAAGGAAAAGAATATATCAGTATTCAAATCAGTCTTCAAACTAAGGAATCAGATTTATACATTGATAACACTGAAAGACCTTGAGGACGAACTTGAGAAAGAGAGGCTTGAGAACGAACTTAACATCGCACAGAACGTACAGGGAAGCCTTCTTCCTAGGAAGATTCCGTCATTCGAAAATTACGAAATATCGGTGTGCTTTAAGCCCGCTAAGAGAGTAGGCGGAGACTTCTACGATTTCTTTGAGATAGGGAACGGCAGAATAGGTATTATAATAGGAGACGTTTCAGGTAAAGGACTAGGAGCGGCGATTTACACTACGCTGCTGAAAGGCATTTTCCAGACGCTCGCTTATGAATGCACCTCAACGACCGAGCTTCTTTCCAAAGCGAATTCTCTTCTTTATCAGATGCTCGACAAAAAATCTTTTATAACGGCGATATATGCAGTGCTTGATACAGTGAACGATACACTTACTTTCGCCAGAGCGGGGCATGAGCCTCTGCTGGTTTACAGAAAGTCGGATGAAACGTTTGTTAATTACAGGCAGAAGGGACTCGGTTTGGGGCTGGATAAAGGAGAAATACTCAGCGTAAATCTGGATGAGCAGCAGATAAATATAGAAAACGGAGATTGCGTTGTATTTTACACCGACGGACTCGTCGATCTGAAATTAAGCTCGGGCAACGGTGACTCGCTTGACGAATTCAAAAAAATCATAAAAAACAGCTACATAGCCGGAACCCAGGAAATAATAAACAGACTTTCTGATTCGGTAAATGATTATACAGAAGTATATGAGCAGTTTGATGATATAACAGTCATCTTAATTAAAAAAAAATAATCTGCAGAAATCCTTTTTAACATTTCACAAAAGCCAACCTCAATTTGACCTCTTAAAATAATTTTATAAAAAGCAGTCGTGAATTACACAAATTACAAGATTTATTCGGCTTTTATTTTAGCGAAAATTACTGATGCATGTCTGCCGAGAGATAAGTTAAGCGGCTTCAGATATTATGATTATACGCTCGTCCGGAATAACTTATTTTAATAATTTGTGTACGCTAACGGACAGTATTGTTCGCTTGCGTACAGTGGGCCGTGTTGTAAAGATATTGATCTTTAATCATAGAGCTGTAACCGGTAAGAAGCCGCGATTATTGTAAATAAAAGGGATATTTTTAGTCAAATCTTTAATCCTCAGTTTTTATTGTTTTCATTTTAATATTATGAGTAAGGCATAATAATTGTTTACAGTAAAAAAATTGAAGCTTGAAGGTCAATCTGATGTTTAGAAATTATCTTAGAGTTACAATACGGAATTTAAGAAAGTATAAAGCTTTCTCCTCAATAAATATAATTGGGCTGGCAGTTGGGGTGGCAACATGCCTGGTTATATTTTTATATGTTAATGATGAGATGAGTTACGATAGATTTAATGTTCATGCTGATCAAATTTACAGAGTTTACTTAAACGGAAGAATAAATAATCACAATTTAGGAGCTGCGGTTTCAGCAGCACCCCTTGGTCCGGCGATGAAACATGAATTTCCGGATGTAAAATCTTTCACAAGAATAAGAAAATTCGGCGCGCCCGTAATAAGATACGGCGATAAGGTTTTCAGCGAAGAAAAATTTTTTTGGGTCGATTCTACCTTCTTTAATGTGTTTACCTGTAAGTTCATTGAAGGGGAGCCTAAAACCGCGCTTAATCATCCTAACACCGTTTTACTGACCGAGCAGACCGCTAAAAAGTACTTCGGTAATGAAAATCCTGTAGGGAAGATTCTGGTTGCTGACAACAAGACTGATTATATGGTAACAGGAATAGTGAAAGCATTCCCTCAGAATTCTCATTTCCATTTCGATTTTCTAGGTTCGCTTTCATCCTATCCCAACAGTAAAAGTCAGAACTGGTTGAGTAATAATTATCACACGTATGTTCTGCTTAGAAAAGGCACAAATCCGGATGTCCTGCAAAACAAACTTAATGATTATATAAAAAAGTTTGTTGGCCCACAATTAAAACTAGCGGCGGGAATCACTTTAGATCAATTTAAGGCCGCAGGCAACCGCTATGAATATGATTTAGATCCGCTGACATCAATACATCTTCATTCGCATCTTGACGCTGAATTTGAACCGAACAGCGATATAAGCTACATTTATATATTTTCGGCCATTGCAATCGCTATTCTCCTAATAGCATGTATCAATTTTATGAACCTATCTACAGCAAGATCGGAAAAAAGAGCTAAGGAAGTAGGAATTAGAAAAACTCTCGGTTCAAATAAGCGGCTATTGATCATCCAATTAATTATTGAATCCGTAATGATGACTTTCGTTGCGGTGATATTGGCAGTAGGCGCAGTTGAAGTTCTTCTTCCTGCATTTAATGAATTATCCGGAAAACAGATTAGCACTGGAATATTATTCAGCGTATACACTCTGCCGCTTTTAATATTATTTACATTAATTGTCGGTGTTGTGGCCGGAAGTTATCCCGCATTCTTTCTTTCTTCATTCCAGCCTATAGATGTTCTAAAAAAAGACAAAAGGAAAGGGAGCCGTAAAACTTTGCTGAGAAGCGGATTGGTGATTTTTCAGTTTACTGTTTCTATTGTTCTGTTTATAGGGACTATAGTAATTTATAATCAGCTGGGATATATACAGAATAAAAATCTCGGCTTCGACAAAGAGCAGATGGTAATAATCAATAAAACTGATGATCTCGGAAACAGGATTGACTCATTTAAAAAAGACTTGTTAAATAATGCCGATATATTGAGCGTGAGCAATTCTACGCTAATACCAGGAGTAAATTTCGGAAACAGCGGATACCAGGTGTCGGGAAAATCCGCTGAATCGACGCAGATATTATGGGAATTGTACACCGATTATAATTTTATGAGTACATATAAAATAAAAATGAAGGAAGGAAGATTTTTCTCAGAAGAACATCCCGCCGATACAACCTCAGTAGTAATAAACGAGGCGGCCGCAAATGTATTGGGATTAAAAAACCCGGTCGGGCAGGATATTATTTCTCTTGGAAATAATCCTAAAGAGGCCAGCGCGTTAAAAATTATTGGGGTTCTTAACGACTTTAATTACGAGTCATTGCATCAAAAAATTCGCCCTTTGGTAATTCATCTTCTGCCCAAAGGCTACGCGGGTAAATATATAACTGCCAGAATAGCGCCCGGTAATTATAAGAACACTATTAGTTATATGGATAAGGAATGGAATAAATTTTCCGGAGGGGAGGCTTTTGATTATAATTTCTTCGATCAGGACTGGGCACATCTTTATTATGCAGAGCAGAATACAAGCAAGATAGCCTCAATATTTTCGTTTCTGGCAATATTCATCGCCAGTTTAGGACTGCTGGGGCTAGCGGCATTCGTTACAGAGCAGAGGACAAAGGAGATCGGAATAAGGAAAGTTTTAGGCGCGTCGATTTTTGAAATAATAATCCTTTTATCAAAAGAATTTGCGAAGTGGGTTATACTTGCGAACATTATTGCCTGGCCGCTGGCATTTTATGTAATGCAAAATTGGCTGAATAATTTTGCGTATAAAACTAATATCGGATTGTGGATATTCCCGTTGTCAGGATTACTTGCCCTGCTTATTGCTTTTTCAACTGTAAGTACGCATGCTGTAAAAGCGGCAAGAGCCAATCCCATTAAATCACTGAGATATGAATAAAGGTTATTGATGATTTATGAGGGACATACGACAGGGATACGAAGGAATGTACGTGCGAATATTTATCAAATACTATCAAATAGACTAAATATTATTGAAATAATTACTATTTATGCCCGGTTTGTTAATATATCGAAGGGGTTTCAATGTTTAAGAATTATCTGAGAGTTGCGCTACGTAATCTTAAAAATTATAAGGCGTTTTCTTTAATTAATATAATCGGACTAGCCGTGGGGGTAGCAACCTGCCTGGCTATATTTCTATATGTTAAAAGCGAGCTTAGCTATGATAGATTTAACGTTAACGCCGATCAGATCTACCGTGTCTACTTAAACGCAAAAATTAACGGGCATGATATTAATTCGGCGTTAAGCTCAGCACCTCTTGGCTCCTCGCTTACAACGGAATTTCCGGAAATTATTAATTATACGAGAGTCAGAGGTTTTGGCTCACCTGTTATGCGTTACGGCGATAAAGTATTCAGCGAAGGAAGATTTTACTGGGCGGATTCTACTTTCTTTAAATTATTCACGGTTAAATTTCTGAAAGGCAATCCGGAGACTGCGCTTAATAGGCCTGATGCCGTGGTAATAACTCAAGAGATGGCAAAAAAATATTTCGGGAACGAAAACCCTCTCGGCAAATTGCTTAATGCGGATAACCGGCGCAATTTCATGGTAACTGGAGTGGTAAAAGCATTCCCTCAGAATTCTCATTTCCATTTCGATTTTCTCGGCTCGCTTTCAACATATTCACAAAGCGCGGGGCAGAGCTGGCTGAGCAATAATTATTATACTTATCTGCTGTTGAGAAAGGGTACCGATCCGAAAGCTTTAACAGAAAAAATTAATAACTATGCAAGAAAGTTTATCGGTCCTCAGCTTAAGCTTATTGCAGGTATTTCATTCGACCAGTTCAAAGCAGCCGGCAACAGGTACGACTACGAGCTTCAGCCGCTTACCTCGATACATTTATATTCCCATCTGGAGCTGGAAATAGAACCGAACGGAAATATAATTTACATCTATATATTTTCGGCAATCGCTATAGCCATACTGCTTATCGCGTGCATAAACTTTATGAACCTTTCCACCGCAAGATCGGAAAAGCGGGCCAAGGAAGTAGGCATAAGAAAAACTCTCGGTTCTAACAAAAGCCAGCTTATCAGACAGTTCATTATAGAGTCCACAATTATGGCGGCAATTGCGGTTTTTGTTGCGATAGTGATAGTAGAGCTGCTGCTTCCGGTATTCAACGAAGTTTCAGGCAAGCAATTGTCGCTTGGAATTCTTAACAATATATACGCGATACCGCTGCTTATTATTTTTACTCTGATAATCGGTACGATAGCCGGCAGTTATCCGGCTTTCTTCCTTTCTTCATTTCAGCCGATTGAAGTACTTAAAAAGGATAAAAGGAAGGGGAGCAGAAACAGCAGGCTTAGGAGCGGACTTGTAATATTTCAGTTTTCCGTTTCAATTATACTTTTTATAGGAACCATAATCGTATACAGTCAGCTAAATTATATTCAAAACAAGGATCTCGGCTTCGATAAAGAACAGATGGTAGTTATAAATAAGACGGATGACCTTGCAGCTCAGCTTGAGTCTTTCAAGCAGAATCTGCTAAGCAATCCGAAAATATTAAGCGTCAGTAATACGACAGAAATCCCTGGAAACAGCTTCAGCAGCAACGGTGTGCAGGTTGCGGGCGAGTCCGCGCAGTCAACTCAAATTCTGTGGGATCTATACACAGATTACGGGTTTCTTAAAACTTATAAGATAACCCTTGATCAGGGAAGATTTTTTTCAAAAGAGCATCCGTCCGATACTATGGCTGTAGTTCTAAACGAGGCGGCGGTTAGCGTCTTGGGATTAAAGAGTCCTATAGGCAAAGGAATAAAGGCCCTGGGCAGCGGCAGCAGCGCCGACAATACTTACAAGATTATAGGGGTTGTGAAAAACTTTAACTTTGAATCACTCCACCAGAAAATAAAGCCGCTGGCTATACAGCTTCTGCGTTCGGGCTCATACGGCAAATATGTAAATGTGCGGATAGCTCCCGGAGATTATCAAAGTACTATAGCGTTTATGGCTAAGACATGGAAAAAATTTGCCGGCGGCGAGGAGTTTGATTATAATTTTTTCGATCAGGACTGGGCGCATCTTTATTTTGCTGAGCAGAATACAAGTAAGATAGCCTCAATATTTTCGTTCCTGGCTATATTTATCGCCAGTTTGGGGCTGCTCGGACTAGCGGCATTCGTTACTGAACAGAGGACAAAGGAGATCGGAATAAGGAAAGTGCTTGGCGCGAGCATTCTTGAGATAATACTTCTTTTATCGAAAGAATTCGCTAAATGGGTAATACTGGCTAACATAATTGCATGGCCGCTTGCCTATTACGTGATGCACAACTGGCTTAATAACTTCGCCTATAAGACTGCCATTAGCTGGTGGATTTTCCCGGTTTCTGGTATAATTGCACTGCTGACAGCCTTTGCGACTGTAAGCGCTCATGCAATAAAAGCGGCGAGAGCTAATCCGATAAAATCTTTGAGATATGAGTAATGCCGGTCTTAAGCTTTCGGTATATACGCTGCATTCTTACTACCGTTAGCTGAACAATAAAGGGAGAAAATATGCTAAAAAATTATTTGAAAATAGCTTTCAGAAATATTTTAAAGAATAAAATTTACTCGTTTATAAATATTGCGGGTCTGGCCGTAGGCATGGCCGCCTGCATGCTTATTTACCTTTATATTCAAAACGATACAAGCTTTGACAAGTTCAACAAAAATTATAACAGAATATACAGGGTAACAGACGTTTGGACTCAGAACGGGAGTGTTGCCCCGTGGTCACTTACGCCGACAGGTTATGCTAATGCTTTTCAAAATGATTTTCCCGGTGTTAAGGCTGTTAGGATTTCACAGGGTACCGGTACTACTGTGATCAAACACGATGATCAGCTTTTTACTGTTAACGGCTTCATGCTTGCCGATTCGGCGTTTTTCGATGTGTTTACGTTTCCTCTCATCGAAGGAAACCCGAAGACAGCTTTAGCAGATCCTTTCTCGGTAGTAATTACTCAGAGCGAGGCTCAAAAAATCTTCGGCGGCGTTGATCCTATCGGAAGGATAATAAGAGTTGACAACAGATTAGATTTTAAAGTTACAGGCGTCGTAGAGAACCCGCCTCAAAACTCCTCTATCCAATTTCGTTATCTGGCCTCCTTTGTAAGTCTGCCGGAGCTTTATAACGGAACGGCAAAGGCTCTTAATAATTTTAACGCGATGGACTACTATACTTTTCTGCTGCTGCCGAAGGGCTATAATGTTGAGACTATTAAAAGCGGCTTAATTCCTTTGATTAAGAAGTACAAAGGGCCTGATATAATCGAGCATGAAAAGCTTCTGCTGCAGCCTTTCAGCGAAGTCCATTTTAATAAAACTTTGCTTTTCGATTTTTCAAACAAAGGCGACACGGAATATGATTACATGCTGTCAGGAATCGCGCTGTTTATACTTCTTATTGCGTGCGTCAACTTTATAAATCTTTCTACCGCCCGCTCGGCAACGAGGGCGAAAGAAGTAGGGGTTAGAAAGGTTCTCGGCTCAAACAGATCAATGCTTGTAAGGCAGCTGATGCTGGAATTCGCCGTACTTACTCTTATGTCTGCTGCTTTAGGATTAATATTGATTGAACTTATTTTACCGGCGTTTAATTCAGCAGCGCAGATTGATCTTTCAATCAATCTACTGGATAATCCGGAAATAATTTTTTCTTTCGCCGCTATCTGGATGTTAGTTGTTATCGCCGCTTCGGCATATCCCGCTTTTTACCTGTCCTCATTCCAGCCTGCGGTTACTATTAAAGGGACTGCCAAATCAGGGTCGCGCGGCAGCATATTCCGCAAAACACTTATCGTGTTTCAGTTTATTATCTCCGCATTTTTAATAACCATTACAATTATAATGTGGCAGCAGTATAATTTTCTGAAATCTCATAAATTAGGCTTTGACGGCAGCCATGTGGTATACCTGCCGGCAAGCAGACAGATAGATCATAATTATGACGCTTTTAAACAGCAGCTTCTGGAGAATCCGCAAATTGTTACAGTTGGAAAATCCGACTGGCTGCCCGGCAAACCGCGTGATATTGAAGGCTATTCATGGACGGACAAGGCAGGCATTCTCTCGGATAGTTATTATACTATGCTGGTCGATCCGGCTTTTGCGGGCGTACTCAAGCTGAAGTTCATCGCTGGCAGAAATTTTTCAAATAAAATATCTTCTGATTGGACAGAAAGTTTTGTCGTAAATGAAACTGCGGCAAAAAGTATGGGCTGGAACCCGAGCGAAGCGGTCGGGCAGACTCTGAGAACCAGTTACCATGCTAAAGGTCAAATTATAGGAGTAGTTAAAGACTTCAATTTTAAATCGCTTAAGAACAAGATTGAGCCGGTTGTTATGCTGATGGACTCCACTCATCCGCGAAATTATGAAGCGGTGATGAGGATCGCCTCTTTTAATATTCCCGGGACTTTAAACTACAT
>JBJKTB010000356.1:0-7007 GCA_046703345.1 Ignavibacteriaceae bacterium | reverse complement strand
AAGGATGGCATCGTTATGGCGGCTACTTATCACCCCCAGCTTATCATACTCGATCTCGGACTTCCGGATGCCGACGGTTTCCATGTTATAAAGGAATTGAGAACCTGGTCGCGCGTACCGATTATTGTATTGTCAGTGCGCAGTTCGGAAGAGGATATTGTCAACGCGCTCGATCTCGGCGCTGACGATTATCTGACAAAGCCTTTTAACACCGCCGAGCTTCTCGCTAGAGTAAGAGCGAATATTAGGCGCATGCAGCAGACCGACGAAGGAAGTCAATTTATCAACGGCAGTTTATCAATCGATTTCGGTTCTAGAACTGTCGTTAAAAATAATGAGGAAATTAAGCTGACAAATACCGAATACCTGCTCCTCGCGCTGCTGGCAAAAAACTGCGGAAAAGTGCTTACTCACAGCCATATACTTAAAGAGATATGGGGACCCGGCTCGGTTGAAAACTCTCAGTATCTCAGAGTCTTTATCGGTCAGCTCAGAAAAAAAGTTGAGGACGACTACTCCGATCCCAAATTTATTAAAACCGAATCGGGAGTAGGCTATAGAATGAAACAACTTTCATGAAACGCCGTTTTTCATTAGCTATCATGTTATTTTTTTCTAGTTGCGAACTTATCTCGCCCCGATGCAAAGCTTTCGAATGTCATTGCAGCACTCCCGGATTTTATTGCAGAGCTTCCGAATAAGTGTGCAATTCTTCCAAGTATACTTTATACAGTCAAATTTGTCCTTCGAAATGATTAAATAGAATTAAGACGAATAAGACCGGTGATTTTGAGTGTGGTTTATCACTCACAGCGGGCAGTTTACTGTAAGTCGATACAGCATCCCAAAAAAAATTTCCTTTTGCTAATGCCCAAGGTCTGCCTCACTGGGACCATATAATTTTATTTTTAGCTATGCGCAGGAATTTTCGTCACGGATAAATTGTTTCATGCTTTTCGAGCATTGCGACAAACTTCTCAATCCGCTTTTTCCTTGTCTCAGTTTTTTTCGCCGTGCTTATTCTGAAAAGCACCGCGTACCTGTTTGCGCCTTTGAGAGTTTCAAAGAATTTTTTCGCTTCGGAATTTTTATCCAATGCTGCCTGCAGATCATCCGGAATTCCGGCGCTGCCCTGCGGTTCGTACGCGGTTTCCCACCGGTTGTTTTTCTTGGCGGCTTCTATCGCTTTAAATCCCGGCGGTTTCATGCGTCCGGCTTTGATCAGTTCCTCTGCCGCCGCCCTGTTATTTTTAGACCAGATGCTTCTTTCCGCGCGCCGGGTAAATTTCTGCAGCCAGTAGATTTCATCGTATGCTTTTTTCTGCCCGTCTATCCAGCCGAAGCATAGCGCCGCCTCAAGCGCTTCTTTGTAAGTTACCGTTTCGGCATCCGAATCTTTCTTGGCGATCTTCATCCAGATGCCTCCGGAAGACGCACAGTTTTTTTCCAGCCATCTGTCCCAATCTTTTGAATTTTTAAAAGAGATAGCCGGCAGTCCGTTGATAGTTTCCCGCGTTTTATTCATTTGTCAGATAGATATTTTTTTCGGCTCAATCCGCAGAGTAGTATACGGGTTAATTAATGATGGGAATTATCCCACAAGACCTTCGTTGAAAATTTCTTTATAAATAAATGCGCACTGACCCATATGATACGATTCGTGAAAAGACATAAAAGAAATTATTCCTAATACTGTGTTGTCGTTGAAAGGCCCTTTTACCGGCAGCACAGTGTCGAGATCCGTATCATTTAGTGCTTCAAGTTTTTTCATCAGCTTTTCGGATACGGCGTTGAATTCCTCTTTAATCTGATGGGGAGAAGGATACATATCTGACCGGCCCGCTCCTCTTTTGAAAGTTTCTTCCCAGCGGAACGATGAATTCTCTCCGAGCCTTTTCAGCAGCGCGAATCTGTAGTTCGTGATATGCCCGGCGATATGTATAATCGGATTGGTATTTTCAGAAATGCGACGGTTTGCGGTCTCCTCGTCTAGTTTAGAGAAGATTTCATTCAGCAGGTTATAGTTCGCCTTAAAAATCTCTGATGATGTGATGAGTTTTGAATTCATTTTTTAGTCAATCTTTTTAAGTTTAGAAAAAACTTGTTTAGTTAATATTGATATTTCGAAGAATAAAATATTGCTAAGATAAATAAAGAGAATTTCATAATGCAATGATTATATCACATCATTTCCGGCAAAAACGCGGCAGCCATTTTTAGAATAATATCGTATAGAATAGATGCTTGAAAATTTTGGACTGCAGTTGAAGATAAGCGTCAGCGTAATGATTATTCGTGCCGGTTAAAAGCAGCTGCATCGACACAACTTACCGAAGCATATATTTGTCTGCTTTTTAACCGGCAGTTAAATTACGAATGAACTTTCGCGCGGATTTTAGACAAAGAATCCTGCCTTCACTTTGCTTTTTTCTTTGAGTCTGATATAACCATATTGCTCGGCAGGCTTTGAGGGCCTACCGTATCCGCCGCAGTAACGTAATAGAATAAAACAGGCGTAGAGTCGGGCACGGAGCTTAAATCGTCGGTATAATAAATATCGCTTGTCGAATCATACCTGGCGAAATTAAGCGAGGAAGGATCCGCGTCAGTGCTGGATCCGAAAGCTTTATAAATATAATACTGATATGCTGTTCCGCTGTCAGGCACTCCCCAGGTCAAAACGGCGTAGCCGTCATTTAAAGTTAATTTAAGATGTTTCGGCGAAGCAACCTGTGCGCTGCTGGTACTGAGACACGATAAAAAGAATAATGTAAAGATCATAGATGCATTCAGTTTCAGATCTATACTGTAAGCAGACATTTTTTTCTCCTTGATTAGAAGGGACCGCAATCAATATTTCCTTCATTATGATTACCGTAGTGACGGCTTTCATTTATTGAATACAAGCTTATTTATTTAAATTGTCCGGATTGAATACCGTCAAATCGGATTTTTGACAAAAGTATTCACAGGCTGGTTTAAATTGAAAGAATTCAAATTGAGCTTTTGGGGTACAAAAAGATTTGCCTTTAATATATAATTTGGAAGATGCCGGGTCGATACTATCTTTCTAAATTCTTTCTTATTTTAAGGCGGAATACAGCCGGCAATCCGTTTAGGATGATTTGAATACGGAGATATTTAATTGTTTTCTCTTCTTTTTATGAAATGAAAGTATCGCTTTCCCCAGGCGATAAAATGTGCATACATCATTGTGGATTTTTATAAAATTAATTAAGTTCGGCAATACATTTCACATTAATCAAATTCTGCGGATCAATTGGAGAGAAAAAATATATGAGGCAAAATATACTTTTTTTAGCTGTGTTGTTCTTGGGGGCATCAATTGTTTCTTGTTCCGGAAGCGGAGGCCTTCTAAAGGACAATAAAATTTTCCTGAACTATTCTAGCGGCGGGGGCTTCTCGGGTCAGATAAACGGAATCACAGTCGATTCATCAGGAACGGCAAATATCTGGCAGAAAAACGGCACTCAAGAAAAGGTTATTAAGAAAACTTTTAAACTCGACGATAAAAAAATCGATAATATGGTAAAAGCTCTTAGCGATTCGACTATATACAATTTTCATGTTAATCAAACAGCTAATATGACTACACATCTGCTTATTAGGTTTAACGGACTCTCTAACGAAATAAGTTATGACAGCTCCAATCCTCCTGGAGATATGCCTTCCGCAATATCTAAGATAATACAAGAAATAAAAGATATACTTAAAAATTCCAGAGGTTAATTCTATGAAGAAATTATTACTATCTCTAACCATCTCTTTATCTCTTCTTGCCTCCGCTTTTTCAGGGACACCGGCTAAGAAAGATCAGCACAAAAAATCGCCGGCAAATGTAAGCGGCATAATGACTAACGGACAGGTAAATTCTTCCGTCCTGAATAATATAATTAGCAGAGCTAACCAATTCTTAAACAGATCGAACGCTTATTTTAACAGTACTACCAATTCGGTAAGTTCTGCGTCAAGCGCTAACTTTTCATTAAACGGCTCGCTGCCAACATTAACCGGACTTGCACAAGGTATAACCAAAATTGAAACCGATCCGGTTTCCGGAACTCCCAGGTTTATCGGATTTAGCAGAACTGCCGCAGCTGAAAAAGCCGGCAAGCCTTTGTCGAAAGCAGAAGCAGTTTCGGCAGCGATGAACTTTATGGAACAGGAAAGATCGCTGCTGAAGATCAGCGATCCTCAGCATGAATTTACTGTTATGAACGTGCAGCAGGATAAGCTGGGAATGTCCCACGTCAGGTTTCAGCAGGTTTACGAAGGGATTGAAGTCTGGGGTAAAGATCTTTACATTCATTTCGATAAGAACGGTAATATAGTTTCTCTTAACGGCAGATATGCTCCAACTCCGTCTTCAATAGGAGATGCGGCCGGTAAGCTGAGTTCTTCGGATGCCGTTGATGCTGCTCTTACCGATTTAAAAACGAAAACTCAAATAACAAAGCTTACGCCTGAACTGGATAAGCTTTTAAGGTATAGCGGCCCTTCAGCAAAAAAAGTAATTTGGTGCGATAATTTTTCGATTCCCCACCTCGCGTGGTATGTGGAAGCGATACCGTCGCTCGGTCAAGACTGGTATTATTTTATCGACGCGAATACTGGCAAGGTATTAGACGCTTATAACAATATCTGCGGTGACGGACCGGCCACCGCTACAGCCACAGACCTTAACGGAGTAACAAGAACTTTAGGAACGTACCAGTCAGGCGGTTCTTATTACATGATAGATGCATCACTTCCTATGTTCAATGCCGCTGCTTCCCAGATACCTCAAAATCCCGACGGAGCAGTAGTTGCGCTTGATATTAGAAATCAGGATTTATCCTCGCAGGCTCAGGTATATTTTGTTACATCTTCAAATAATCAGTGGAGCGATCCGGCTGCAGTATCGGCTAATTTTAACGCTGTACAGACTTACGATTACTATAAAAACATGTTCGGAAGAAACTCAATTAACGACAGCGGAATGACAATCTATTCTATCATTCATGTTACGCAGGACGGGCAGCCAATGGACAACGCATTCTGGTCGAACACCGTTATGTGCTACGGTGACGGTAATCAGTATTTCAAACCGCTTGCAGGAGGTCTTGACGTAAGCGCTCATGAAATGACGCACGGCGTAACGCAGCATACCGCCGGGCTAGTTTATCAGGACCAGTCGGGAGCCCTGAACGAATCTGTTTCAGATGTGTTCGGAGCCTTGGTAGACAGCGCCAACTGGACAATGGGTGAAAAGATAATAAAAGATTATAACGCGTTCCCGAGCGGCGCACTAAGAGATTTATCCAATCCGCATAACGGCGGAAATGAAGGAGATCCTTGCTGGCAGCCGGCTGTATTAAGCGAGTATGTACAGACTTCACAGGATAACGGCGGCGTGCATATTAATAGCGGTATTCCCAACCATGCCTTTTATTATATTGCTTCCGCCATAGGCAGGGACAAGGCAGGCGCCATCTGGTACCGTGCGCTGACAAAATATTTTACAAGATCTGCTCAATTTGTCGATGCTCGCATAGCTACCGAACAGGCCGCTGCCGATTTGTACGGCGCGTCCAGCCAGGAAGTTGCTGCAGTTAAGAACGGATGGGATCAGGTTGGCGTAAACGAAGGCAGCGCTACTCCTCCTCCGCCCACTACTCAGCTTACCGGACAGGATTGGGTGCTTGCTGTAAATACCGATCCGACAGACGCTAACTCAATCTATATGGTAAAACCGGTTATTCAGTCTAATTCCGATCTTTATCCGCTCAGCCAAACACCTGTATTAACCAGACCGGCAGTTTCCGATACTTCCGGAATAATACTTTTTGTGGATTCAAATCATGATCTTCGTATACTTGATGCCAACTCGGCTAATCCGCAGGAAGCAGTATTGGATACAAGCGGCATTTGGGAAAGCGTTGCCATCGGGCCCGGTATAAATAGCATTGCCCTTACTACAAAATACATCGATACTACGGTTTATTATCTTGATCTTACTAACGATGTTTCAATCGCCTATAAAATACGTACGCAGTCGTATGACGGCCCAGTGGTTACTACCGCATTGTACGCTGATGCTATGTCATTTTCACTTAACGGCGAATATCTCCTTTTCGATGCTTACAATGAAATACCGAATTCTGCAGGAGGGAAAATCAGCTTCTGGAATATTGATCTGCTCGATGTAAAAACAGGAAAAATGGTAAACGTCTTCTCTAATCTTTCTTCCAGCGAAAGTGTCGGCAATCCTTCCTTCGCCAAGACTTCCGCCACACGTTTTGCTTTCGATTATTTCAGTTCGACCACGAATCAGGATTATGTAATGACGTACGACCTGCAGAACGGAAATATCGGCACTGTCGCAGGCCCTAATCCGGTTATAGGGTATCCGACCTATTCAAAAGATGATAATATCATCGCTTATCATAATCAGGAATATTATAATTCGGCCTATTACGACGCGATATATCAGATGCCGATGCAGAGTGATCACCTCAACGGGACAGGAAGTTCTCAATCTTATCTTATCGGAGCGACCTATCCGGTTTGGTTTGTAATCGGAGGAGAAATTACAGGCATTCAAACGAAGGAGCCGGCTCAGCCTTCTTCCTACGCCGTTTATCAGAATTATCCTAATCCGTTCAATCCCTCAACAGTTATCAGTTATCAGCTGCCGGCCGGCGGCCATGTAAGCTTGAAAGTGTATGATATTTTAGGCAACGAGGTTGCTACTCTTGTAGATAAAGAAGAATCAGCCGGTAATCATCAGGTGGTATTCAACGCGTTAAATGACGCAAAGGGAAGGCAGCTTTCAAGCGGTATTTATTTCTACAGACTTCAAGCAGGAAGCTATACGACGGTTCGAAAGATGATGCTTCTGAAATAGATGTCCTATAAGACTGAACGGAGGAATTATTTTTACAGCCCGCGATTTAATCGCGGGCTGAATTTATTTCTTAAATTTATTCTTTAACGAACTTTTTGTT
>JBJKTB010000355.1:0-4311 GCA_046703345.1 Ignavibacteriaceae bacterium | reverse complement strand
ATTTTATATCTAATCTGCCCGGCGAATTCTCGGTTGTGCTCTTCATAAGCGCTGTCGGAATATTCGTGTCCTTCCTTAAGTCTAGAAAGTTTTTTTATTTTACCGCCGTCACTTTTTTATTTACAGTGCTCTACGCTGTTAACTACGATATCCACGATATCGATTCTTATTTCCTCCTCGCTTATGTTATGCTCGCGTTCTTCGCCGCCTTCGGTACTGTACAGCTTCTCTCGTACCTCAAAACGAAAAAGTATCCTTATTCAGTGCCGGCGGGACTCATAATCATTTTTATAGCTGTTGAGTTTTTCTCAAATTATCCTCAGGTAAACCAGAGCGATGTTTATACTTTTGAGGATTACACGAAAGCCGTGTTCAACTACAGCTCTAAAAATTCGGTCATATTCAGTTATGAATGGGATTATTTCGTCTCCCCGTCTTATTATTTTCAGTACGTCGAAAAATTTAGACCTGACGTTACGGTAGTTGACAAGGAATTGCTCCGCCGTTCATGGTACTACCGCCAGCTTAACACCGATCATCCCGGACTTCTCAGCGGTATTAAAGATGACGTAAGCGCTTTTAAGAAAGCTCTTGCTCCTTTTGAAAGCGGAGAAAACTATAACGCTTCTCTTCTAGAATCTTTATACCGCAGAATAATGACGGGACTTGTATCTTCTAATATTAAAAAAGGCGATTTCTATATCGCTCCTGAATTGTTCGATAACGAAATGCAGAAAGGCGAATTTACGCTGCCTCAAGGCTATACTCTTGTTCCCGAGATATTCATGTTCAAAGTTGTTAAAGGTAAAAATTATGTCCCCGCCCCCGATCCCGATTTTATTATACGCCTTCCCAAAAAACGGAGCAGTTACATAGTTTTAATCGAAAAGCTTGCCGGTTCAATGCTGCTTAGAAGGGCTCTTTATGAAATGCAGTTCGATAAGCTCGACAGAGCAAAGCTATACATAAAAAAAGTTAAATCGGATTTCCCGGATTATCCTATCCCGCCCGGAATAGCTCAGGTTCTTGAAAAATAATATCTGCGGATTAATTTCTAAATAGGTCTAGTCATTGGTCATTTGGCATTGTTGAATAGCCGGATAGTTAAATTTTTAAATGCCCGGTGTTTTTAATTTTTAATTTTTAATTGCCTTTACCAAGTTACTTCCTCCGATGCCCTTGCATTCAAATGAGCGGCAAACCGCTGTCACCTTGTCACCTTGTCACTTTATCACCTTGTTATTTATCCTCCGCTGCTTTCAGCAGTTCTTCTTTCCTGTCCTTGCTGAGCTGCGACTCGGTCATAAACGACTGAAGCGTTACGTCCATCTGCTGTATCAGATTTCTCTTATAATACCTTGGAGCGAAGATAGACGCGTCAAGCATATAAAATCGGTGTGTGTTCTCGTCGTAGAATGCGTAGTCTAGAAACGGGCCGCCCATGCCCTTTACGTTTAGCTCCCACAAGCCCTGTGTAAGCAGAGCGTAACGGCCTGTGAAGTTAACCTCGCTTGTGGTGTAATAATCCGAAGCGATTAATACGTATGCGCTGTCATCCGAAGTTCTGTAGTATTTCTCTGTCAGCCTGTTTCGTATCGCGCGGATTGAGTCGGCGTTAAGGTATGCGGGAGAAGCGTTGTCAATCCAATGAACGAAAATCCACCTTTCCATCTCTGTGTTCGCACCCCGCCTCAGCCATACAAAATTATCCTCGGGTTTCTGCATAGCTATCTGGTAATCGGCCTGAACGTATATTATCCATCCGTATTTTTTAAGAAGCTCACCTTCCAGGTTCTTTCTCTCGTAGCGCGAGCTGTATAGCGATTCGAATAGCCGCTTGTCGGATATTTTCTGGAATGCGTAAAGAAGATCGTCGCCGTTCTTTATTATCTTCTGCGAAAGCTTCTCAATATCAGGAGCCGTAAGAAGCATCACTAACTGATCCTTTGCCCAAAGATCCGTCTTGGTTACTTCAAATACGCTGTCAGACTCGATCTTACTCTTAAGCCCGGCGTCAATCGACCCGTTTATAAATTTGGATGTGTTCGATCCTGAATTAAGTGGCGCCGCTATTACTATATTCTTCCTGTTCTTGTACTGGTCGAGCCGGCTCTCTGAAACTCGTTTTAAATTGAAAAGCCTCTCAGGCTGCGGAGTGTATATTATTTTAGCGAATGCGGAATCCAGAGCCGGCTTAAGCTGCGCGTACTCAGCCGAATCGGCTACCACTATTATCTCATCCTCCGGCCCCGAAGCCGGCTTTTTAAAATAGCCGCATGAGTTTAACATAAGCACCGCTGCTAATAGAAGACATGCGGTAAATATTTTTCGCATTACTACCTCGGTACGTTTGGCAGAATAAGTTGTAAGTTCGGCAGCAGCAGCAGATACATTAGCCACATTGCCGCGCCTATCGACAACGGAATAGAAAGGTTATCGTCTGCCAGTCCGAACGATATGTTCTCGACGATTGCCCCTATGGCCGCAGCGATTATCCCGATTAGGTATTCCGTAAATACTCCCTCTATCTTGGGAGTAAAAAGAACGACAATACTTGCACTTACGAAAAACGCTAAAGTTCCCTCGAGACTCTTGGAAAGGAATTTGTGCTTTCCGAATTTTCTGCCTATTAAGGCGGCCATCGAATCGCTTACTATGAGAATTGAAAATGCCGTAATGAAAATTACTTTGGGAAATAAGATTACGCAGAGAGTTGCCGATATAAAAACGTATGTGGCTCCGTTCAGGTTCTTCTTCTTTTCATCTAGCTCGTGCCTGCGAAGCAGAAAGCCGAATATCTTGTAGAAAACCTTTCCCGTCGCCGGGTGCAGGTATCTGCCCAAGTCGATTACAAGCGCTAAAAATGTCATCACGCTTAAGATAATTATGGCTTCGGAACGGGGAATAAAATAATAAATGATGGGAATAGAAAGTGAACAGAGATGAATCAGTTTTCTAACTAATTCATCTCTGTAATGAATAGTGCCGTTATCAATTGGAGTCATTGTTCGGAGCGGGTTCTTTCGGTTTTCTTTGTTCCATTAATTTTTTAACGTGATCTGGAATCGCTTCCGGCTGTTCCGGTGCGTTGTTGATCTCGGTCTTCTGCACGGGCGGCAGCTCCTCGCCTTTTATAAGCTTGTCGATCTCCTCCGAATCGAGGATCTCACGCTCAAGAAGCTCTTTCGAAAGCTTGTGCAGCAGCTCCATGTTGTCAGTAAGTATCTTCTCGGCGCGCAGCATCGCGTCGCCTACTATGCCTCTTACTTCATCGTCTATCTCTATCGCTGTTCTTTCGCTGTAATCCCTGTGCCTCTGTATTTCCCTTCCGAGGAATATTTCCTCTTCCTTGGCTCCGTAGCTTAATGGTCCTAGCTTGTCGCTCATTCCCCATTCGCATACCATCTTGCGGGCTATGTTTGTCGCTTTCTCTATATCGTTTCCTGCGCCGGTAGTGTAATGGTCGAAAATAATTTTTTCGGCCGCGCGCCCGCCCAGCGCGTAAGTTATCATCGCTTCAAGATATTCCTTCGAATAGGTGTGCTTCTCGTCTATCGGAAGATAGCTTGTTACACCTAGCGCCCTTCCTCTGGGTATAATTGTTACTTTGTGAACAGGATCGGCTTCGGGAAGCATCTTTGCTACAAGCACATGCCCTATCTCGTGATATGCGGTAGTCTTCTTCTCCTCTTCGGAGATGATCATGCTCTTGCGCTCCATTCCCATCATTACTTTGTCTTTAGCTTCCTCAAAGTCTACCATCTCAACTTTTTTCTTGTTCTTCCTTGCGGCAAGAAGAGCGGCTTCGTTTACAAGATTAGCAAGCTCGGCGCCTGCTAGCCCGGGCGTTCCTTTCGCAAGCACTTCAAGGTTTACTTTCTGGTCCAGAGGAATGTTCCGCGTGTGAACCTTCAAAATTCCTTCTCTTCCTTTGACGTCGGGCCTGTCTACCACAACCTGCCTGTCAAACCTTCCCGGTCTCAGCAGCGCAGGATCCAGTACGTCGGGACGGTTGGTTGCCGCTATAATTATAACTCCGCTGTTCTGCTCGAATCCGTCCATCTCTACCAGAAGCTGGTTCAATGTCTGCTCGCGCTCGTCGTGGCCCCCGCCTAAACCTGCACCGCGGTGCCTTCCTACGGCGTCTATCTCATCTATTAAAATTATACACGGCGCGTTCTTCTTGCCCTGATCGAATAAATCCCTTACTCGGCTTGCGCCTACTCCTACGAACATCTCAACGAAGTCAGCTCCGCTTATAGAGAAGAACGGTACGCCCGCCTCTCCTGCAACTGCTCTCGCCAGAAGAGT
>JBJKTB010000354.1:0-3636 GCA_046703345.1 Ignavibacteriaceae bacterium | reverse complement strand
ATCAATAATATCGTCTGTCGACTGACCGAACGCTTTCTTTGCTGCGGTGTAGCCGCCGTTCTTCACGTAAACGTCAATCAGATGAAGATCTTTTATATCCGGAAGTACAATCTTTTCCATTTAATTCTTATTCTTTAAAGATTCTAAAATTTGTTCGACTTTCTGAGAATCCAGGTTCTCGAAGTAATCTTCGTTAACGGCTATCATGGGCGCAGTGCCGCATGATCCCATACACTCCACTTCCTCCAGCGAAAACTGCATGTCTTCTGTAACTCCGCCGTTGTCTATCTTCAGCTTGTCTTTTACCTGGTCATAAAGCTTGTAAGCGCCTCTCAGCATGCACGAAACGTTTGTGCAGACCTGAATGTGGTACTTGCCCATAGGCTTCTGGTGGTACATAGTGTAAAACGTAACTACGCCGAGCACTTCTTCGGCCGTTATCTCAAGCAGCGAAGCCACTTCCTTTATTACTTCCTGAGAAATCCACCCGTTCTGCTCCTGAGCTATGTACAAAACAGGCATTACTGCAGCTTTTTTGGTAGGATATTTCTTTAGTACGGCTTCTATCTTACCAGAATTTTCTTCCGTGAATTTGAATTCCATTATAGGCTTAATATTTTTTTGTTTTGAACTTGTTTAAGGCTATTTATCCGCCTCTCCCATAACGGGATCGAGACTTCCGAGTATCGCAACCACGTCGGATACCATGTGTCCCTTTACCAGCTGAGGCACCGACTGCAGGTTCACCATGGAGGGCGAGCGGATTTTGCACTTCCAAGGCCGGCCTTCACCCTGACTGACGAAATAAAATCCAAGTTCGCCTTTAGGGTTTTCGACGGCGCTGTATATGTCTCCTACCGGAGGATTGATACCGAAGTTAACTATCATAAAATCGTGAATAAGCTCTTCCATCTTCGAATATACTTCCGCCTTCTTAGGCAGAACTTTCTTCGGCTGGTTCAGCAGAACTTCGCCCTGCGGCATTTTATCAAGAATCTGACGGATGATCTTTATGCTTTCCCGCGCTTCGTCGGCTCGTACAAAATAACGCGAAAGCGAATCACCCTCGTTGTATACAACAACTTTAAAATCCATTTCGTTATAAAACATGTAAGGGGTTGCTCTGCGAAGATCTAACTCCACGCCGCTTCCTCTTAAACTCGGTCCGGTCAGACCCATATCTATTGCCTGTTCGGAATTTATAACTCCGACGCCGTCGAGCCGCTCAATAAAAATTCTGTTCGTATTTATAAGTCTCTCGCACTCGTCAAGGTTAGGTTCGAACTGCTCAATGAACCACTTAACTTTTGCAAGAGCTTCCGGCTGTATGTCGTTTGCAACGCCTCCGATCCTGGTAAAGCTGTTTGTAAATCTCGCGCCGCAGAGTATGTCCCAGATGTCGAGAATTTTTTCCCGCTCGCGCAGAGTCCACAAAAATACGGTTAACGCGCCTACGTCCATAGCCAGCGCTCCGATTGCCACTAGATGCGACGCGATTCTCGCCAGCTCCGAAACCATCATCCTTATGTACTGTGCCCTCGGCGGCGCTTCTATACCGGCAAGTTTCTCTACTGCCAAAGCCCACGCAACGTTGTTTGCCATTGGTGCAAGGTAATCCAGACGGTCGGTATGAGGAATGAACTCGTAGTAGCTCATATTCTCTGCCATCTTTTCGTAGCCGCGGTGCAGATATCCTAATTCCGGAACGCACGCGGTTACCGTCTCCCCGTCCAGCCTTAATAACAGTCTGAGCACGCCGTGCGTTGCCGGGTGCTGGGGACCCATATTTAAAACCATTTCATTCTCTAACGCGTCGTCTACGGTTATTTCCGTATCCTTCATCAGAGCTTCTATAATTTTGGGATGAACGTCTTCTTTAGTCAGTTTTTCCATAATCTTTCTTTATTTCTTTGGAAGCGGAAGAGAGCCCGGAATTCCCATTACGGGAAAATCCTTTCTTAAAGGATGGTACTCGAAGTCTTCCGGCATGTACATTCTGCGCAGGTCCGGATGATTGTTGAATTTTATTCCGTACATATCGTAAGTTTCTCTCTCGTGCCAGTTCGCGGTTTTCCACACGGAGGAAACTGAATCGATTGTGCAGTCAGACTCATCTACATCTGCCTTTACTGCAAGCCTGAAGCGGTTCTTTATTGAGAAGATATGGTATACCACGGTAAACCTGTCCTTCCGCCGGGCCCAGTCAATTGCCGTTACGTCTTCGCACAGCAGAAACTGAAGTTCGCCGTCTTCTTTAAGAAAGCGGCAGAGCTCAACTATATTTTTCTTGTCTGTCTTAACTGTCAAATCGCCTCGGAATTCTGTAAACTCCAAACCCTCGGCGCCGAACTTTTCTTTAAGCTTCTGAGAAACTATCTCTTTAAATTCCATAATTTTAATTGTTCTGGATGACTGTTAGTTCTGGTAATTTCTGATCGCCGTAATCTCTTGCGCGGGTTCTTCCTATCTTATCCTGAATCTGCATCAGCGCGTTCAGCAGGTTGTCCGGGCGAGGCGGACAGCCGGCCAGATAAATATCTACCGGAAGAAATTGATCGATGCCCTGCACTACGTTATACGAACGGTACATTCCGCCCGACGAGGTACAGGCGCCCATAGCGATAACCCACTTGGGATCCGGCATCTGATCGTATATTTTTCTTACTACGTGCGACATCTTGTAGGTAACCGTTCCGGCTACTATCATCAAATCGCACTGCCTTGGTGTAAAACGCATTACTTCCGAACCGAAGCGGGCTATATCGTACTTGGGATCGCCCGAAGCCATCATCTCAATTGCGCAGCATGATATTCCCATCGGCATCGGCCATACGGCGTTTTTCCTCGACCAGGCAACAAGCGCGTCAACTGTCGTGGTTAAAAAACCGTTCTGGTTTAATTTCGCTTCTAATCCCATTTAAATCCGCCTTTCTTATACACATAAAGATATCCCAGCTCTAGCACAACTAGAAAAACCAGCATCGATATGAATACTGACATTCCGAATTCACTGAACATCTTCTTGAATTCCACCGCCCACGGATAAACAAATATCACCTCGAGATCGAAAATTATAAAAAACATCGCTACAAGATAATACTTTACAGACACCCGCTCGTGCGTTGTGCCTACCGGCTTCATTCCGCTTTCGTAAGTGGACGTTTTCTCCTTGTTAGGCCTCTTAGGCCCGAATATTTCTGATGAGAAAACTGTGCCTATCGCGAATACTACCGCAAAAGCAATTACTAAAAATATCGGAATATATAGATCAAGCATAGGGTTAACTGTTATTTTTTATCCGGTAAAGTTATCCAAAAATCGACTTATTGTCAATTTAGAGAATTTTACAAGTACACTGTCTTTATACTCATAAAACATGCGTCACATAATGATTACTGTGCATCTTTCTTTAACGGATTCGTTCATAATTATTAGTTATTTTTCAATGAATTCTTAAACATTTTCAGCTGATAAAGCAGCATCCTCTTCTTTCTCTCCACTGTTTTATCTTTATAATTAAAAAAATTATTCGGCATTATCAAAACCGTGTGATTTTTGATATCTTAGTCTTATTACTTCAACAAAATGCGGGAAAAAATATGCGTATACAGTTTATCGGCGCCGACAGAACCGTTA
>JBJKTB010000353.1:0-3721 GCA_046703345.1 Ignavibacteriaceae bacterium | reverse complement strand
CCATGTTTAACACCAGGTTATCGCCGTCAAATTTTACTTTGGAAGGATAGAAGATGTAATATTCCATGTTATTAAATGACAGCAGATGCGTCGTATCGGCGAAGACAAGCTCCATCTGCGGGAAGGTTAGCAGGCCGTCTTTAATAGAGTAATTCCCCTTTACAACATAGTATAATTCATAGTGCACAGGGGAAGGGGAATCCACCGCGAAAGAAATTGAATCTATAATCGTAGCATCCGTATAAAACGTAAAATTCCAAGAGCTGCCGCATTTCCACTGGCCTGCTATCTTCGATTGCAGCAGTTCGTCGTTATTAACCGCTTCCGGCTGAGTGGGAGCTTTTTCTTTGGCGCATCCTGTAATCAGAAGTAAAGCAAGAAGGAAAGAAGATGCTATGTATTTCATGAGTTCCCCTGTTTAAGATTATTAAATTCATCGAAAATGCCGTGTTACCGGCCGTCATTCATACTGATAAAATACGATGCTGCTATAATCACGTTTAACCGTACATTTAATTCTAAACGCGCGCCTTAAAATTAGTAAATTGCGGGATACGAATAAACTTTCGGATGAGCTGATTGCTATACCGCGCTTTTAATAACTGATTTCCTCTTTGTTTGAACTAGCACCGCTCCGGCAGTCGCTATCAGCATACCTGTAAGCTCACGGACGGAAATACTTTCACCCAGGAAAAGCCAGGCAAGAACCGCAATTTGGATTAACATCGTCCCATCAATTATACTGGATTCTATTGCCGTAAGAGTTCTTAAAGTATAATTCCACAATGTGAAAGCAAAGGTTGTGTTTTTACAGCCAGCCACAGCAGGTACATCCATGTTTTAAAATCGACACTCGGAAACCCGCTGGTTAAAAGTCCGGCAATAATTAAAATTAGGGATCCCGCTCCCATGCTTATAAAAGTAATAACAATAGGAATTATGTCTTTGTTTTTATTGATACTTCTGCCGATAACCGGTAGAAGATGAATATATTTATCACAAATATATTTTAATTACCCGACCGCCGTTAATCCGCACAAAACGGAACCGCAGCCGGCCCGATCGGCTATTTAATACGCGCCTTCAAATTATCTTTTAGAATATAGAAGCGAAACTCAATACAACTTTCCATTTATCATCTTCTTTTTTCAGCTGCATTACTTTCTGTTTTCTTCCTTTCACGTTATAAGTTACAAAAGCATTATCGTTCCTAATCTCGGTTTTAACAATCTTCCACTGAATATGCATATCTAGTTTTCCGGTTGATTGTTGAATTTTACGCGAATAATCCCAAACCTCCGCCGGAGTCATGGATTTAATTTTATTTGCCGGCAGCATCATCATCATGCTGCCCTCGCCGGTTGAATCGTAATCTAATGCCATTTTCAAATCCATCGCCTTTGATTTGTCTAAAGATTCTTCGGCGATCAAACCGGAAGGGGGGACTGTTTGATTTGCCGCCGCGTTAAGAAACTGTGTAGCGGCTTTATCAACATTTCCCTTTTCGCTTTTATTTTGAGCATAAACAAATGTGAATAAAATAATTGAGAGAAGAACGGAAATGAAGATCATGTTTTTCATGATTACTCCTTTAAAACAAAAATAACTTATAAGTAGATTTAAGAACCTAACCGCGCTGCGCTTAATCCACCCGCCGGGAACATGACGGAGAAACCTGAAGAACAACGCCGAATATTTAAGCCTTCGGCGCGTAAATTACCAAACGCGGTCTGCGGATTAACTATAAACGCTTATACTCGAAAGTCTGCTCTTTATCTTTTAGCTCAAGAATGAGTTTATCGCCATCTATTTTATATAAGTAATCCCATGTTATTCTAGGCCAGACAACTGTTATAGAATCCCCATTTGTATACCAACGGCCGGCCATTGTATCTCTTCCGGCCTGCCCGTTTAAGATCCTATAATTTAATGACGTGCTGTCTTCATTAAACACCAGAATGTCGTCAACATTTCCCTTTATGCCTAAGGCCATTTCTGAAAAGCTGGTCCAGACTTTCTTCTGATTATCCGGATAAGTAACAACACTTTTTTCAAAGATCCATTTCCCGGCGAGCTTAGCACCGGCTGAATCAGCGGCGTTATTTTTATTATTGCCGCCGCATGAAGAAAATAACAGAATACATAAAACACATATACCTATAATCAGCTTCATATTTATTTAAGCAGAACTAATTTTTTTGTCTCGGTAAAATTGCCGGCCTGCATTTCATAAAAATATAATCCGTCAGCGAGTTTATCAGCGTTAAACTCAACGCTGTAACTGCCCGCGTCTTTCAAGCCGTTAACTAATGTCGCTACATTATCGCCTATGAGATTATAAACAATTATATTTACGAAACTGCGTTTGGGCACCGAATAATTTATTGTTGTCGTCGGATTAAAAGGATTAGGGTAGTTCTGCTGAAGAGTGTATCCTGACGGTAAATTATTTTGATTATTTTTTACATCGGTCACCATCTCGGAAACCGGACGGCGGAATATTCCTTCGTTCCTTGTTGAGCCGATAATAAAATTGTTAAGAACATCCATAGAATAAATGCCTGTCGCGTCCGGCAGACCGTTATTAACCGCAGTCCAGTTTGCCCCGTTGTCGGTTGAGAGAAATGCGCCTTTACCGGAAAACGCGGTGCCTCCGGCGAAAATATTGTTGCCGACAGATAATAAGGAGTAAACAACGGGAATATCCGAAAATCCGTTATTCATTTCCTTCCAGCTTTTGCCGTTATCGGTTGTAAGATAGATTCCGTTTTCCGTGCCAGCGAAAATATTGCCGCCTTTAGCAAGCAGGCATTCGATGTTTATAGGTAACCCATTATTGGCGGAAGTCCAGCTTGATCCTTTATCGGAAGAGATATACACACCGTTGTAAGTAACTTCAGCAAAAATATTGCTCCCGCTTGAAGCCATAGAAGTAACCCTAGGGAAATTCGGTAAACCGTTGTTTACTGCTGACCAGCTTGTTCCGCTGTCGGTTGAAAGATAAACGCCGCTTTCAGTCCCCGCAAAAATATCGCTGCCTCCGGAAACCAGGCAGTTAACAATCAATGCGGGATTTGTATTAATTGCGTTCCAATTTTTCCCGTTATCGCTCGAATAGTAAAAGCCGTAGCCGCCGTCCAATCCCGCGAATAATTTACCTCCGACCAGATTAAAACCATCAACGTATCTGCTTTGCGGCAGTCCGTTATTAGCCGAAGTCCAGGTTGCCCCAATATCCGTAGAAAGATAAACTCCGTCGTCGGTTCCGCAGAAAATATCGCTCCCCGATACAAGTATAATATTGTCATCGTGTACTGTACTCGGAAGTTTACTAACCTCCGCCCATTGAGATTCGGTCCGCGTACAAAAGACAAATACTAAAGAAAAGATCAAAGGTATAAAATGATTTTTCATTTTTAATCCCGGTTTAATTTGAATGATATATAAACATTAAAATTGATCTGCCGTAAAAATTGCCTTTTGATTCTTTAGACATTTATTTGAAGATAACTTTTCCTTGCATGAAGATTATCAGGAAAGAAAAACATGTGTGATTCTCCGGTAACAACAAATTATTCCTTGAAAGTAAAATCCGGTTCGCTTCTTGCTGCGGTGACGACTCGGTACATGAGTCATGAACAATATATGCGGCTTACTACCAGCCCCGTTTTTAAGATTAGTAGTTAAGTTTGACGTACCCCCGTTTGCAACTTATGATATT
>JBJKTB010000352.1:0-2912 GCA_046703345.1 Ignavibacteriaceae bacterium | reverse complement strand
ATGGAAAAATATCTATAAATCCTTTGATATATCCCAATTTCTTTAATAAACGTCTCATTTTGATATCAGCATCTCATTATTTCATCATTTTTAAGTCAAATTAAGCCAATTCAGTAATTATTCACTGGTACGATACTTGTTCGATCTGAAGAAAAAATAACGGAAATAACATGGAACTTCTTCAAATAATAATAATTACGCTGAAATTATTTGCTTTGTCCTCACTTACTGTCGTGGCTTTATCTTATTCAATTTATAAAATAAAGGACAGTAAACGCCTAAAACCCTATATGCGCCCTTCAGTCCCGGCAGCCCCTGAGGCCCCCGCTGCTGAAAAACTTGAAGCTAATGTAATAACTGAAGAAGATAAAAATGTGAATTCAAGGTTCATGGTTTTAAATGACGAACTTTTAAATTCGGTCGTAGAGCAGGAAGTTACGAAAAATAAAGTTAGATTTAAGAAACCGGAAATTGTAAATGAAATGCTGGCTTTTGCCGAATCTCCGTCTTTTAACAGAAGCGCTCCTAAAGGTGACTTTAATGTTTTCAACTATTATTCGAACAGCCTTTTCGAGCCGATGCATAAATTAAAAAATTAATAATTACTTTTGACTATTGAGGGGCTGCTCCTCCTTTTATTTAAGCAGCTAATTACTCAAATCATATTGAAAATTGTACTATTACGTTATTATTTTTTTTATGAAAAAAAACGCCGGTTGAGCTAACCGGCGTTTTTAATACTAAACACATATCTTCTACTTCGTGTCTTTTTCAAAACTCAGGTTCTCCGCCATCTTATGCACGTCATACGGCGCCGGTCCGCCGCCCAGATATTTATGGAACCAATCAAGATGCGCGTCGTAGTAAAGCGGCATCGACTTGATGTAGTTTGGCCAGTGTCCGTCATTCTTAAAAATGATCAGGCGCGAATCTATGCCCAGCGTCTGAAGCGTGCTGAAATACTGAATAGCCTGTGTATACGGAATTCTGAAATCTCTTTGTCCGGTAATTATCAAGGTCGGTGTTGAAAAATTTTTAATGTAGCTTGACGGCGAAAATTTTGAATACTCGTCTGAGTTCCACGGCTGCCCTTTAAGATCCCAGCTTGGAAACCAAAGTTCTTCGGTGCCGCCCCAGAAGGATTTAAGATCGTAAATACCCATCATTGAAGCCAGGCATTTGAAACGCGTTGTCTTTGCCTGGAACCAGTTCATCATGTATCCTCCGAACGACCAGCCCATCGCTCCCATTCTGTCCTTATCCACGTAGGGAAGTTTTGCCAGAGCGTCGGTAACGTCCATCAGGTCTTCAAAAACTTTTCCTCCCCAGTCACCCGAAATTTCCGCTGTGTAAGCCTGCCCGTATCCGGTTGAACCGTGCGGATTAGGAAACGCAACTACGTATCCGGCTCCGGGATAAACCTGCCAGTCTCCTCTGAACGAATCCATCCACTGCCCCTGCGGACCGCCGTGTACGTTAAGTATTAAAGGATATTTTTTCGTAGGATTAAAATTATGAGGCTTCACTATAAACACCTCGACTTTCTTTCCGTCCGCCCCTTCAACCCACATTTTTTCTGCTGGCCTTACGTCAACTTCTTCAAGAAGTTTCTTATTAAAATCGGTAAGCTGAACATATAGTCTGTTGGCTGTGCTAATCTTATACAACTCTCCCGGTTTGTCGACAGACCTTGCAAGAAAATAAATATCTTTTCCGTCGGGTGATATATCAAATCCGAAAATCGACTGCTGGCTGCTTACAGGGGTAATTTTATCGCCGGCCAAATCTATTTTATATAACGGTGAATATCCCTCAACCTCTCCTGTAAAATATATTGTTTTGGAATCCGGACTCCACTTGAAATCATCAACCCAATTATCAAATGCATTTGTTATAATATTGCTTTTCTGGGTCGCTCTGTCGTATAGCGCGATCCGAAACCTGTCCGATTCATATTTCGGTATTACTTGAGTCCTGTATGCAATATACTTGCCGTCGGGTGAATATATTGGCCAGCCGTCCCATGCTTTATTGTCTTTCGTAATATCGACAGCTTCGCCTCCGGTTACAGACACAGTCCATAAATCGGCATTTGTAGATGCTTCCGGATGAGGATCATGGTTTGAGACGAAACAAAGTTCCTTGCTGTCGGGTGAGAAGTTATATCCTACTCCGCCGCCCAGCATGAAAGTAGGAGATACGTATTTTCCCGGTGTAACATCCGTGTAAGTTTTGTTGGTTATATCGTAGATAAAAATATGGGTGTATTTGCCGCCCGAGTAATCGGTCCAGTGTCTGAAGAGAAGATGATCGGCAACATAAGCTTGAATCGGTCCTTTTGAAGAAGCCGAGTCTATAGTCTTATTGCACTGATCGTTTGCCCCGCATTCCGGATAAACGTCGGTAGAAAACGCTACAAGATTTCCGTCGGGTGAAAGAACCGGAGCATCAACGCCTGTAGTCAGATCGGTTACCTGTACCGTCTTCTTATCGCCGAATGTATACAGGAAAAGTTCCGGAGTCCCGGTTCTTGTTGATACAAAGTAAATTCCGCTGCCGTCTGTCTTCCAGACAGGATCGTAATCGGCGTGCGGATCGTTGGTTATGTTCTCAACAGCGGAGCCGTCGGGTTTCATTACATATACGTCGGTATTCGATGAGCCCTTGGGTAGATTGTAATCGGACACAGTAAAAGCAACCATGTTTCCTTCCGGTGATACCGACGGCGCCCCCACCATTTTTACTTTATACAAGTCCGCAATTGTAAATGCCTTTTTTTGAGCCGGAACTAAAGAAGCCGAAATAATTACCAGCACAACCAATAAAGTAAGATTTTTTTTCATATTGATTTCGATTTATAATTTGACATATTATTTTTGCTAAAATAAATAAATCTTTCCGCAGATTAAAGA
>JBJKTB010000351.1:0-4930 GCA_046703345.1 Ignavibacteriaceae bacterium | reverse complement strand
ATCAATTAAGAGAGGTCTTATGAAAAAAGTCGTCATAACGGAAGCCAAAAGAACCCCGATCGGTTCTTTTAACGGCGTTCTCTCTTCTGTTTCTGCTCCCAGGTTGGGAAGTTATGCCATTCAAGGCGTAATGCAAGGTTCCGGTATAGATGTTAATTCAGTAGACGAAGTAATCTTCGGCAACGTGCTTACCGGAGGACTAGGCCAGGCGCCGGCCAGACAAGCAGCGATTTACGCCGGCCTGCCGAATAAAACAGAATGCCTTACTATTAATAAAATGTGCGGCAGCGGACTTAAGGCCGTCATGCTTGCGCAGCAGGCGATTCTTTGCGGAGACGCCGATATAATAATTGCCGGCGGTCAGGAAAATATGAGCGCCGCGCCGTATATTCTTCCGAAAGCGCGCAACGGATTCCGTCTCGGCCACGGAGAAGTTTTAGATACAATGATCCTCGACGGACTGTGGGATGTTTATAACAACATACACATGGGCAGCTGCGCTGAATCATGCGCAAAAGATTTTTCATTCACAAGGGAACAGCTCGATGAGTTCGCAGTTAATTCCTACCGGAATGCGCTTCAGGCTCAGAAGGAAGGAAGATTTTCCGAAGAAATTATTAAGGTGCCCGTAAAATCCAGAAGCGGAGAAACGCTGGTTGATACCGACGAAGAACCCGCAAAAGTAAATTTTGATAAAATACCTTCGCTCAAACCGGCATTTGAAAAGAACGGCGTGGTTACCGCAGCAAACGCATCCAGCATAAACGACGGTGCGGCAGCGCTTCTTGTAATGAGCGAGGATAAAGCAAAAGAACTGGGACTTAAGCCGCTTGTTGAGATTGTTGCACAAAGCTCTGCTGCTAAGGCGCCTATAGAATTTACAACAGCTCCCGCAGACGCAATTGCCAAGGTATTGAAGAAAGCGAATTTGACTAAAGACGATATAGATCTTTACGAAATTAATGAGGCATTTGCCGTTGTATCGCTTGCCGTAAATAAACTTCTCGGCCTTGACGCATCAAAAATAAATGTTAACGGAGGCGCGGTTGCGCTCGGGCATCCTATTGGAGCCAGCGGCGCGAGAATTCTTGTTACGCTTATTCATGAAATGAAAAAACGCGGATCCAATTACGGACTCGCGTCGCTGTGCATCGGCGGCGGCGAAGCTTCAGCATTAATAGTAAAAAATTATAAGAATTAAGGGGAAACATTAAATGGAAATAAAAAGGGTAGCGGTTATCGGCGGAGGAACCATGGGCAACGGAATAGCCCACGTTTTCGCGCTGAAAGGTTTCGACGTAAATTTAGTAGAGATGAGCAGTGGCCTTCTCGATAAGGCTCTCGCTTCGATAACAAAAAACTTAGACCGTCAGGTGAAGAAGGGGACAATATCCGAAGAAGACAAACAAAAAACTTTGAGCAGGATAAAAACAGTTGTCGGAGTGGAAAATATTCCTGCTGATGTTGACCTTGCTATCGAAGCAGTCTTTGAGAACAGAGTAGTAAAAAAAGATATTTTTAATAAAATAAATAAAATATTAAAACCTGATTCTATTCTGGCGTCAAACACTTCATCAATCTCTATAACGGAACTTTCGGCTGAAGTAAGAGCTGATAAATTCATAGGTATGCATTTTATGAACCCGGTTCCTATGATGCAGCTTGTTGAGATTATAAGAGGGTACTCAACCAGCGACGGGACTTTTAATACTATTAAAGATCTGGCCGTTAAGCTGGACAAAGTGCCGGTTGAGGTGTTCGACTATCCCGGATTCATATCCAACCGGATACTTATGCCGATGATTAATGAGGCGGTGTTCGCTCTGATGGAAGGCGTTGCTTCCGCAGAAGATATCGACACGGTTATGAAACTAGGAATGAACCACCCGATGGGGCCGCTTACTTTGGCAGACTTCATCGGACTGGATGTTTGTCTTGCCATTATGGAAGTGCTGTATAACGGATTTAACGATTCTAAGTACCGTCCGTGTCCGTTATTAAAGAAAATGGTCGCGGCTAAAAAGCTGGGCAGAAAGACGGGAGAAGGATTTTTCAAATACAATTAAGGCTGTTGTGAATTGCAGATAATAAATAAATTACGGAAAATTTCGAGATACTATAAAATAAGAATCTCTCGCTTTTTCAACCGGTTTACTTTTACACAGGATACTTACTTACTTTTACTCGGCGGCATCATCGGTTTGCTGTGCGGCTACGGAGCGGTATTATATAAAAAATCTATAATGCTGGTCAAAAATCTTTTCTTCGACATGCCTGGCCATTTTTGGGGGTTAAAGACACTAATAGGCAGTAAGGAATGGTATTCCATCATTATCCTTATCATGATACCGGCTGTAGGCGGTTTGATAATAGGAATAATATCCCACTATTTCAAAGGCGCAAAAAAGGGAGAAGGCATCCCGAATGTTATAGACGCCGTTGCATCCAGAGGCGGAGTAATTCCCGGAAGCACGGGGTTCTTAAAGACCCTCGGAGCAGTTATAACTATCGGAACCGGCGGCGCCGGCGGAAACGAAGGACCGATAGTAATGATGGGTTCCTCAATTGCGTCTTCAATCGGCAGATATCTTTCCGCCTCGCCGGAAAGGCTGAAGATTTTAGTGGGCTGCGGCGCGGCTGCAGGTCTGGCGGCTGCATATAACGCGCCTCTGGGCGGAGCACTCTTTTCAATGGAGATAATACTAAGGACTTTCAACGCTAAATCCTTCAGCCCGATTATAATTGCGTCAGTGTTCGCCACGGTTGTCTCGCGCAGTTATCTCGGCAACGAACCGGCGTTTAAAACCTCGTCTTTCCATTTGATTACGAATTACGAATTTATCTTTTATGTAATACTCGGCGTTCTGGCGGCACTTACGGCGGTTTATTTCGTACGAGTATTCATGAAAATCGATGAAGCCTTTGACGAACGCAAGAAAATACCGCTGTGGCTTAGGCCGGCAGTGGGCGGATTGTTCGTCGGTATTATCGGCCTTTACCTGCCGGGCATCTTCAGCTTCAGCGAAGCTGCTGTAGACAATTCGATTTTCAACGCTACTCCGTTTATAATTCTTTTCCTTTTAATGATTTTCAAACCTATCGCCACCGGATTTACTTTAGGATCCGGAGGAAACGGCGGTACTTTTTCACCTAGTATATTCACGGGAGCAATGCTCGGCGGAGCATTCGGACAAATGGTAAATTATTTCTTTCCCCAGATCAGTGCGCCTCCCGGAGCCTACGCCCTTGTAGGTATGGCTGCAGTTGTTGCCGGAACAACACATGCTTCATTAACTGCTTTAATTATGGTCTTTGAAATGACTAATAATTATAGAATTATCCTTCCTTTGATGTTAACGATTATAATATCGACAACGCTGTCGAAAGCTATACTTAAAGGATCTCTTTACACGTTAAAATTCGATAAAGAGGGGAAGGGAATTGACATCTACGGAAGAAAGGTTTCTGTTCTTAAGAAGATGTTTGTCAACGCCTTACTCGAGAAAAATGACGATATTGTTCATGAAAATCATTCCTTCCAGCAGATTTTAAATTCAGTGAAAAACTCTAGATTTAATAATATACTTGTGATGAATTCAGAGGAAAAGCTGGTTGGGAAGATCTCTTTCCAGGATCTTCGAACTGCCATACTCGATGAGGAAACCAGAGGAATTCTGGATTTTCTTGTTGCTGGCGATCTGATGACAAGGGAATTGCATTCTATAACTAACGATAGAAACAGCGAATACGCCCTTGAGTTAATGGAAAAAGAAGATATTGAATATTTACCGGTACTCGATAAGAACACAGGCAAATACATAGGAATAGTATCGAAGGAAAATATACTTAAGAAATATCAGAATGAATTGTTTCTGCAGCAAAGCGAGAATGATCTGGCGCTAAATTAGATTTGGCTGCCCGTGGCACGCTATCTTCTTAATATATAAGTATTTACGCAATTAATTAACCGGCGAATCCTTAATCTGCTTTAATTTGTCGGAATAATACCAGTCTTTTCCGTATTTAGTAAGCTCCTTTTTAAATGTCTGATCAAAATTAAGAAGCTGCAGCAATGGTGTATAAAAATCCTCAACTCCATCCCTTATAATTATATAACTTACAGCCAGATTAGTAACGCTGTCAGGACCGAAGTATATACCGCATATATTAGCCAGATTCCATTGTTTTTTATCCTTAAATATCCGCTTTAGATCGAGTATCATACCGCGTTCGTTCATAATAGTTTCATAGTAATGGCGCCTGAAATCAATAATTGTCTTATGTACGGTTTTATAATCACCAAGGTAAGCAGAGACCTCCGGTACGTTGCTGTATTTGCGGAGCTCATATATCAATTTGCTGGCAATGCCTACGGAGCAAGTATCTCCGTAAAAAATTTTCACAGAATCCAGAACAGTACTGTAATTTCTATCCAGTTTATTCTGCGCGAAGCATGTATTAAAGATTAATAAAAAGAAGAAGAGGAAGAAGATTCTTAAATAATTATGTCGTCGGTTCATTTCGAAATTCTTAATAATAATTATTGTAGCCAGGATGTAACCTTTCTTTCAGCTTACGAGATTGTCCGATAATGTATATTATGTAAACTAAGATAATGCTAATTTCTCACCATTTGCTCAATTCCAAGTAATTGTTGTTCCCTTCTTGACGATATTGATATCACCAGGATAATCACCTGAGCAAGTTATTTTTTTCATCCTAGTCTGGTAAGTTTGAATATTGCGAAGAGTATGATAAGTATAAAAAGGATCCAGATAAATGGACTTCTTCGTTTTCTTTTGTGCTTCAGCTGTCTTGTAAAACCAAGTTTTTTCTTTCTCTTTTCCTGTTCGTCTTTTTCCGGCTTGTAGAATCTGGCCGGATAATCAAATATTCTGTGAGACGGTCTTTTCATCAGCATGTTATCACC
>JBJKTB010000350.1:0-11870 GCA_046703345.1 Ignavibacteriaceae bacterium | reverse complement strand
TCTCAGAGAATATCATTGGCCCGGTAATGTGAGGGAACTGAAGAACACCGTCGAAACAGCAATTGCTTTAAACAGAAACGGTACGCTTGAACCGCAGTCATTTCTGCCACTGCTAAGAAGAGACGATGAGGAGCAGCAGCGTGTAAGAAATCTTCCGGTTTATTTGAAAAGATCGCCGGAAGAACTTGACAGGGAGCTGTTATACCGAGCGCTCTTTGAGATTAAGAAGGATATAATGGAGCTGAAGGACTTAATATACCAGCAGAGAATAGTTGTAAACGCCGATGAAGAGGGAAGCGGACCCGACAGCGTTATGCCGCTGGAGCAGATAGAGAAAGAGGCCATAGAAGGCGCATTGAATAAGACAAGAGGGAATAAGCGCAGCGCGGCCAAACTGCTTAACATAAGCGAAAGGACGCTTTACCGGAAAATAAAAGAATACGGCATCGCATAATTATTCAGCCGTAAGTGTGATATTTTTCAATAATATAAGAAAATTTGCTGCTATTATAAAGGAGATTTTTATGCCGCGTTACGGCTATGCAATTATTCTCTTGTTTATGATTTACGCGGTAACTAATTTTACTGGTTGTTGTGCATATTCTTTTACAGGAGCTTCCGTGCCGGCGCATCTTAAAACGATTGCTATCCCGCCGGCAATAGACAGAAGCGGATCGGGCGAGGCCGGGCTGGGCGAGATGCTGACGAGTAAACTGACCCAGGCATTTGTAAGCGACAATACGCTGCAGGTTGCGCCCAGATCAAGCGCGGATGCGGTTCTTGATTGTACGATTACATCCCTTAACGACGCGCCGAACGTAGTTGCCGCAGGCGAGCAGGTTAAGTCCAGAAGAGTCACAATCTCTGTTCATGTTGTTTATAAGGATCTTGTTAAAAGAAAGACAATATTCGATAAATCATTTAGCGATTACGGAGACTACCCGGCTGAGGGCGGTCTCAGCGGCAGGAAAAGTGCTATTGAAAGCGCCCTGGATAAAATATCACAGGATATCCTTCTAGATACTGTTTCCGGCTGGTAACAAAAAATATATTTTTAAAGGTTAAACTAAGATGGACGACATAGTATTAATATCGTATTTCGTTTCGCTGTTTATTCTGTTCGTGTTCGGGCTTCACGGTTTTATAATGATCTTCTACTACAATAAATATAAAAACGTAAAGCATGTTTCCGACGAAGATTTTGTTAAGGATCAGACAGTAACAATTCAGCTTCCGCTGTACAACGAGCTTTACGTTGTAGAAAGGCTTATCAACGCTGTCTGCGAGATAGATTACCCCAAAGATAAAATGGAAATTCAGGTGCTCGACGACTCCACCGACGAAACCGTAGACATTACAGCGCGTATAGTTGCGGAAAAACAAAAAGAAGGTTTCGATATAAAGCATATAAGACGCGGATCAAGAGAAGGCTTTAAAGCCGGCGCTTTGAAGGAAGGCATGAAGATAGCTAAAGGCGACTTCATCGCAATATTCGACGCCGACTTCATTCCCCAGAAAGAATTCTTAAAGAAAACACTGTCGTTCTTCAGCGATGATAAAGTCGGAATGGTGCAGACACGCTGGGAGCATATCAACGGAGATTATTCAATACTTACAAAAGCTCAGGCGCTTGCATTAGACGGCCACTTTGTAATCGAGCAGACTGTAAGGAATAAAGCCGGGTTCTTCATCAACTTTAACGGCACCGGCGGAGTATGGAGGAGAAACTGCATAGAAGATGCGGGCAACTGGGAAGCGGATACGTTAACCGAGGACCTGGACCTCAGTTACAGGGCTCAGCTTAACGGATGGCAGTTTGTATTTCTAAAAGATTTTACTTCGCCGGCAGAGCTTCCTTCCGAAATAAACGCGCTTAAGAACCAGCAGTTCAGGTGGACAAAGGGCGCAATAGAAACCGCGAAGAAAATACTGCCGCTGGTATGGAGATCTAAAATTCCTCTGAGAGTTAAACTGCAGTCGACTTTTCACCTTACGAATAATCTCGTATTTCCGTTCATCCTTCTTGCCGCAATACTCAATGTTCCTCTCATATTTATTAAGAACAGCGGTTCGCATGAGGCTTATTTTGCTATTATGTCATTATTCGTTCTTGCATTTGTGAGCTCATTTATGTTCTACCTTTACTCACAAAAGGACATAAGAGCCGACTGGCGGAAGAAGATAGTGCTTTTCCCGCTCTTCATGGCTGGAAGCATGGGATTCGCTGTAAATAATTCGAGAGCGGTATTCGAGGGACTGATGAACAGAAAGAGCGAATTCGTTCGTACTCCTAAATTCAAAGTAGTTAACGAAAAGGATTCGTGGCTGGGAAAGAAGTACACAAGCAAGAAATTAGGATTGTCAGTTATCGTTGAATTAATTATGGCAGTATACTGTCTTGTAGGAATAGCATCCTCCATTTATTTCCTGGAGATAGCGGCTTTACCTTTCCAGATCTTATTCTTCCTTGGTTTTTCGTTTGTCTCGTTGACTTCAATTAAACATGCATTTTCAAAAGTGTAAAGAAAGAGTTTAGTGGCAAAAACACCGACTCAAATATTTAACGACAAAGTAAGCTTAATTTTCGAGTATAATAAAAGATCTCCGTTATTTGTCAGGATGGCGAATACGGAGATCGAAAATAATAATACGGATCGCGCCATATTAATTCTTAACGAGGGGATTAAGCTTTATCCCCGTTATGCTGCGGCTTATTTTCTGCTGGGTAAGGCAAATACGCTGAAAGGCAACTACAGTGCTGCTCTAAAGAATATTAAGACTGGAAGCGATATGATCCACTCGAAAAAGACCTACGAATTTTATCTCAGGGAAATTGAGAATATAAAGAAGCAGAGGATGATATTCGAATCTTCATCGCGGAACGCGTTTTTGCCTCTCGGGGAGACGGAAAATGAATTAGCGAAAGATGCCGGTGTTAAAGACATGGAACGCGAGCCGTCGAGAACAGAGATTTATCCGCCGGTTGAAGAAAGGCTGAGTGAAATTGCGAGGGATCTGTCGGCCGCAAAGATTCCTGAGATCTCGACTGAGGAAACTGCAAGCAGTTTATCTTCGGATGAGATACCCGCTAACAATATGATCTTTTCGGAGACACTTGCAAAGATATACGCGGCACAGGGTGAATACTCCGAAGCTATTGGAGTGTACAGAAAACTTATTAAAAAAAATCCCGAGAAATCGGAATACTACACGCAGAAAATATCCGATCTTCAAAAAGAGTTAGAATAATTATCAGTATTTTATCCCTCTAAATAACAAATCATTAGAAACATGAGTCCCGGTTATTCGCGTAATAAATTAAAAAGAAGCTTCTATACGCGCGATGTGCTAACTGTGGCAAAAGAACTTCTCGGAAAAATTCTCGTAAAAAGAGACGAATCGGGGATACTTGCCGGAATAATCGTGGAAACTGAAGCATATGACGGGGACACGGATCAGGCGGCGCATACCTACACAGGAAAAACTAAGCGCAATGAGGTAATGTTCGGGCCGGGGGGATTCTTTTATGTTTATTTTACTTACGGAGTTCATTACTGTTGTAACGTTGTAACTGGAGTTGAGGGGAAAGGCACGGCCGTTTTGATCCGCGCCGTGGAGCCTGTGGAAGGAATTAGCAGAATGGCAGTAAACAGGTTCGGCCGGGATTTGTTAAATGATAAAGAAAAATATAATTTAACCAGCGGACCCGGAAAAGTGTGCCAGGCATTTTCCATTGATAAAAAATATTACGGAGAAGACTTAACAGGCGGCAGTATTTACATACTTAACCGTCCGCCGATCGACTCGAGTTATATTAAATCCGGCAGGAGAATCGGGATTAGGAAATCCACTGAACTGCCCTGGCGTTTTTATATTAATGATAATCTTTTTGTATCTAAGGGATGATTGAACCTAAAAATTTATTGTTAGTAAGAACCGACAGGATAGGAGACGTAGTGCTCTCACTGCCGCTTGCTCGTTTGGTGAAAAAACGCTACCCGGGCTGCAGAATAACTTTTCTGCTCCGGAATTATACAAGCGCATTGGCGGAAAATCATCCTTACATTGATGATATTTTGATACTTCATGAATCCAAAGACGGGCCGATGATTGGCGCGAATATAAAGGCGATCGCTTCAAGAAAATTTGATTCGGCTGTAATTGTGTACCCGACTTTTGTAACGGCGCTGATCATTTATCTGTCTAATATAAAAAACAGGATAGGTACCGGATACAGGTGGTATTCATTTCTTTTTAACAGGAAGGTTTACGCGCACAGAAAGTACGCCGATAAACACGAGCTTGAATTCAACGTTGATCTGCTCAAGATGTTCGGAATCGAAGATAAGGTTACGCCGGAAGAAGTTAAGTACGATCTTTTGCCGGATCCGCAGAGCCTGCAGAGAGTGGATAATTTTTTGACCGAATCCGGTATAAATGCTGATAAGCCCTTAATCATTATGCATCCCGGAAGCGGCGGCAGCGCAGTTGACTGGCCGGCAGCGAGGTTCAGGGAACTTGCCGAATTAATGAGCGGAAGCCTTAACGCTAATATCGTTGTTACCGGAAGTAAGAGCGAGGAAGAACTTTGCGGAAAGCTGATAGTATCCGGTAATATGAAAAATTTAGCCGGAATCTTTGATCTAAAAGAAATGATAGCGCTGATTTCCAAAGCGGATGTCTTTATTGCAAATTCAACCGGGCCTATTCATATAGCCGCAGCTCTGGGAAAACAGACAATAGGATTTTATCCCAAGATACTTGCGTGTTCTCAGGAAAGATGGGGGCCTTATTCCGCGAAGCGGCTTATATTTACGCCGCAGATCGACTGCTCAAACTGTTCAAGGGAACAATGTGAAAAAAAAGATTGTATGAATTCCATTAAGGCCGTAGATGTTTATAATGAAATTGAAAAGATCTTTACGGCAATTGCAAAAAACGGAGAAAAAGATGTTGAATAAAATAGGTCTTCTTATTATCACGATTATATCTGCCGCTACTTTTATTTATGCCGGAGGCGGAAAGAAGGATGACTCCGAATTCAGGAAGATAGACAATAAAGCATTCACTGTGGGCGAAAAACTGACGTTTGACGTGAAATACGGATTTGTAACGGCCGGAGTTGCAACCATGGCAATACCCAGGGAGAGAAGAATATCAGGCCGCAATGTATACAATATAACTTTCGACGTTAATTCCGTTCCAAGCTTTGACTGGATCTACAAAGTAAGGGATCATTACGAAACATACCTGGATGTGGAAGGTATATTCCCGTGGCGTTTTGAACAGCATATAAGAGAAGGAAGTTACAGCCGTGATTTTTCGGCATTCTTTGACCAGAGAAGAGGCATCGCAAAAACAACAGGCGGAGAATATAAGATACCCAAGTATGTAAATGATATCGTCTCAGCCTTTTATTACGCGCGTACTCTTGACTTCGCCGATATGAAGGTTAATGATCTTATACATCTTAAAAATTTTTACAAAGACTCTGTTTATACGCTTGATGTTAAATATCTGGGGAAGGATGAAGCTACGGTGCCTGCCGGAACTTTTAAATGCTTTATTGTCGAGCCGATAATAAAGAAGGGCGGTCTGTTCAAAAGCGAGGGAAGCATACTCCTTTGGCTCAGCGACGACGAGCTGAAGATACCGATCAAAGTAAAGACAAAAGTAGTAATCGGTTCAATAGACGCAGTGCTTACTCATTATCAGGGACTCGCTGGTAAACTGACATCCAAAATAAATTGATTCTTGAAAGATTTTAGCTGTATCTTCCATCGAAGAATCAGATAATTCAAATGGGTGCTTAAGGGGACAAAATTTTTCCCGGTGACTGCATGTTTTTTATTTCCGGCTTTCTGAAGGATTCGGATTGATATTTCGAATTTGCGGAAGGCCGTTTTTTATTGAATGCAATTCATTTTTAAAATAAAAGAACATAAATGCGGTGAGAAGCCGCAAATAAACTAAATAGGAAATATTTTACGTTTTTTTTATCTTCACATTATGGATGAATTAAATAATAAACATGACGAGGAAGAACCGCAGGAAAATAGTTCTGAGACCGAAGGGAAAAATGATGTAAATCCTTTATGGATAAGGATATATCCCAAAATTTCCCCTGTATCAGCTGCGGTAATTGGGCTTCTTGGTGGTTTTTTCCTTTATCAGATAGTAGGCGGGATTTTAACGCTTCTTGTGTTCGGTTTTGATATTAAGAGCGCTCCGGTGAACAGTATGCGGCTGATGACAATGGCCGGGCAGATTCTGTTCATTCTGCTGCCGGCGCTGATCTTTTCAAAAGCTGTTTATGAAGACGTTACTCATATAATCAGGTTTCATCCGCCCAAATTCAAAGAGATTCTGCTTTTTACGGCGGGTATAATTATTCTGATGCCGCTTCTGCAGTATTACCTGTCCATTCAGAATTATCTGATTAATATACTTGCCGAAGCCAGCCCCTTTGTTCACACAGTAAAAACCTTTCTCGACAAACTTAACGACATGGTAGATAAAACCTACGGCAACCTGCTTAGTGTGCATTCGGTTATTGACGGAATTCTTGTTATACTAGTTGTGTCGGTTGTACCTGCCATTTGCGAAGAGACGATGTTCCGGGGTTTTATTCAAAGGAGCTTTGAGTTTAAAATGAAGCCGGTATGGGCAGCATTGATTACGGCTGTTTTTTTCGGGATATATCATTTTAATCCTTATGCTTTGATACCGTTGATTATTCTGGGATTTTATTTCGGATTTGCTGCTTATATGAGTGATTCAATCTTTGTTCCGATGTCGATGCATTTTCTTAATAATTTCATCTCCGTAATATTGTTCTTTATTTACGGGGATGATGACGTATTAAATTCGACACTAAATAAAGATTTTAAACCCGAAACAGCCATTCTGCAATTTCTTGTGCTTGCTGTTCTTTTTGTTGCTGTGATAATATTTATTAGAAAATACTATTCAAACGAGAAAAAAAATTAGGAGGAATTATGCCGGTATGTCCGAATTGCGATTATGAATATGTGGAAGGAGTAACTATATGTCCCGACTGCGGAACACAGTTAGTGGACGAGAAATACTTCATCAAACCGGAAGACTGGACCGAAGAGAACTGGGAAGTTGTATTTACTTCGGCTCAGGAATACGAGATAGAAATGCTGCGCGATAACCTGGAAGGAGCTGGAATCGCGGCAACTATGCTTTCGCAGAAAGACAGAAACTTTCCCGCACCCGGAGATTTTTCGGTAGTGAAGCTGCTGGTGCACAAAGAAGACGTACAGAACGCGCTGAATTTTATCGAGCAGATGAAAAACCAGCAGAACGAGCAGGGTGAAGAGGAATAATGTCAGCGGGTAACACTACCAAAAGGATATTAGTATCCATAGTGTCGATACCTGTAGTACTTGCGGCAGCCTATTTCGGCCGTATTTATTTCCTGCTTTTCGGAATCGCGATTGCGTTGGTTTCTTTTTATGAGTTCGCTCTGATGGCGAAGCATAAAGGCGCGGAAATAAACAAATGGATTGGACTGGCTGCGGTTGCAGTACTGGTCGCAAATCAGTACTGGATCTTTATGGATACATACCTCTTTTTGCTGATATTAATACTGCTTTTAACATTAACCGAGCTTTTTAGGAATAGCGGTTCGGCCATAGTTAACACCGGCACGGCTCTACTGGGTATATTTTACTTCGGATTGTTCGCGGGCTCTTTGATCGGGATAAGGGAATTTTACCCTGGCGGCGGAGATGCTTACCTGCGCGGCGGGTACATAATAATTTCAATTTTAATCTCTATCTGGGTATGCGATTCGGCCGCTTTTTTCGGAGGCACGGCATTGGGAAAACATAAACTTTTCCCGCGCGTAAGTCCTAATAAAAGCTGGGAAGGAGCAATTTTTGGCTTTGTTTTTGCCGTTATTACAATGATAATTGTTAAGCCGATTCTGCTTGATTTCTTTTCCTGGAATACGGTGATTGTTTTCGGCGTAATAGTTGGTACTATAGGACAATCGGGAGACCTTGTTGAATCTTTGCTTAAGCGGGATGCGGGAGTTAAAGATTCATCTCATTTAATTCCCGGTCACGGCGGAATCTTCGACAGGTTCGATTCCTTATTATACACTGCGCCAGTAATTTTAATTTACATGAAATATTTAGGCCGATGATTTTTTTATATTAGATACGGATAAGTTTTTTTATGATGGGAAAAGATAGAGTTAGCGTAATAACACTAGGATGTTCGAAGAACACGGTTGATTCCGAACGGCTGATGAACCAGCTTCGACTTAACAATTTAAAGCTCACCGAGGATCCTAATGAAGCCGGCACAGTTATAATAAATACCTGCGGCTTCATAGAAGCTGCTAAAGAAGAGTCGGTTAATACCATACTTAATGCGGTGGCATTAAAGCAGCAGGGTAAAATAGCAAAAGTAATTGTTGCAGGGTGCTTGTCCGAACGTTATTCGGAAGATCTTAAAAAAGAGATCCCTGAAGTGGATGCATTCTTCGGCACTGAGAAGTATGAAGGTATTCTCAAGGAACTCGGCGGCGAATTAAAATACAATTTACTAGGCGAAAGGTTATTGACTACGCCCCCGCATACGGCTTACTTAAAAATATCCGAAGGATGCGATCATCCATGCTCTTTCTGCGCGATACCGCTTATGAGAGGGAAACACAAATCGAAGCCGGTTGAAGAATTGATCAGGGAAACCGAATTCCTGGCTGCAAATAATACGAAAGAACTTGTCATTATTGCTCAGGACACCACCGATTACGGCGCAGATCTATACGGTAAAAGACAGCTTGGTGATTTGCTGAATCGCCTGAGCGATATTAAAGGCATCGAATGGATACGTTTGATGTACGCATATCCGTCGCATTTTCCGGATGAAGTAATTGACGCGATAGCCGGGAACGAAAAAATATGTAATTATGTTGATATACCGCTGCAGCATATTTCTGACGATGTGCTGAAATCAATGAGGCGGGGTGTAACATCAAGGCAGACAAGAGAGCTTATATCAAAGCTGAGAAGACGTATTCCGGACATAACTATAAGAACCACATTTATCGTGGGTTATCCTAATGAAAAGGAAAAAGATTTTAAAGAGCTCTGCGATTTTGTTGAAGAGACGGAATTTGACAGAATCGGAACTTTTACTTTCTCACCGGAAGACAGCACTTCCAGCTTTATATTGGGAATCCGGTTCCGGGAAATGTTAAGGAAGATAGAAGAGATCAGCTGATGGAACTTCAGAAGGGGATATCGCTCCGGAAGAACGGCAGCTTTAAAGATAAAAAACTGCGGGTTCTGGTTGAGCGCGCGGAGGGCGACTATTATGTTGCGCGTTCATACCGTGACGCTCCCGAAGTTGACGGAGAGGTGCTTATCCCTGCGGCCAAAAATAAAATTTCCGAGGGAAATTTTTACATAGCGGAAGTCTACGACTTTAACGAATATGATCTGTTCGCGAAGCTAATACAATAGCCGGAGGTGAAATATGAAAAATTTTTTACTCACTATTTTAGCTCTTTTCCTATTTGCCGGCGTCGCGCTTGCTCAGGTGGAAGAGGCAACGGAACAAAACGCATTCGGCACAGGGCCAAAGTATTTTGAAGACATTCTCGACTTCTCATCCGGCAAACCAGATCTGACAAGGATCGATGTGTTCATACAGGTTCCGTATACTACAATTCAGTTTGTAAAATCTAATGACACCTTTGTGGGTAATTTTCAGGTAACCGTATCGATATTCGACGAGAACAAGGATAAACTTGTATCGGAAAAAATATGGAATCAAAAACTTGAGACCCCTAACTTTAACGCAACCATATCTAAAAATAATTTCAATCTTAGCTTAAGGTCATTTTACCTGGCGCCGGGTAAATATTATTTGCGCACGGCAATAGACGATAAAGAATCTGAATCGGAATATCACAAAGAGGCGATTATTACCGTGAGAGATTTATCCTCTCAAATAGCAGTGAGCGATATTATGCTTCTTTCAAAAAGAACGGAGGAAGCCGGGAAGAACAAGATAGTGCCCAATGTATCCGGAAACGTGGCTACTCAGAAAGACGGCCTTCCTATATTTTTTGAAGTTTACACTCCGGCACCGGAAAAACTTACTCTTTCTTACTCAGTGTCAGATAAAAAAGATAATGAGATCTTTCATGATACGGAGTTAAGAGAATTGGATTCCGGGAAAACACAAATCTTTCATACAATTAAAGACAGCAGCTTCAGTTTGGGATATTATAAGCTTACGGTTAAATTGATGAACGGCGATCAAATGATAACCGGCGTAAGCCGGATGTTCTTCTCGCGTTGGGCCGGCGTTCCCGAAAATATTACTGACCTTGACAAGGCAATAGACGAGATGATGTATATCGCATCTACAAAAGATATAGATTACATCAACGATGCAAAGACTAAAGACGAAAAATTAAAACGATATCTGGCCTTCTGGAAAAAACAGGACCCGACGCCGGCTACAGACGATAATCCGATCTTTGAAGAATATTATAGAAGAGTTGCCTATGCTAACGCTCATTTTTCGCATTACGTAGAGGGCTGGAAAACTGACCGCGGTATGGTATTCATACTTTTGGGGCCGCCCAACAACGTTGAGCGTCATCCGTTTGATATTGATTCTAAACCTTATGAAGTATGGGAATACTACGATTTGAATACGAGTCTTATATTTGTTGACCAAACCGGTTTCGGAGATTACCGTTTAATAACGCCTCTTACCGGCGATCTTTACAGGTTCAGAAGATAGCAATATTTTTTTGAAATGATCTGGTTCATCATTGTGAAATATGAAAGCCGAGCTTAATTTTTTTTACATCGAATAGATTGTGATTTATAATTATGGTTTTAACAGTTACAATAAATCCGCTTTTAGAACGAAGATATTATTATAAAAACACGGAGTTAAATCTTCAGAACAGAAACGGGCGCAGAGAATTAAAGGCAGGCGGCAAGGGAATTAATGTCAGCCGTCAGCTAAATATCCTAGGGGCCGATAATAATGCGTTCACGTTTTTAGGCGGGGCAAACGGCAAGATTTTGAGAGACATCCTCGCCGAGGAAAAAATTAAAACGATGAGCGTTAAGACGGCCGGCGAGACTAGAGACGGAGCGGTTATAATCGATGAATCAGCAAATAGCCTTACAGCTTACTTCGGACCGAACACTGTTGTATCGGCTGCCGAAGCCGAAGAGTTTAAAGACAAACTCGACAAGATGATACAGAACTGCGAGATTGTTGTTTTCTCGGGAAGCTCTCCTTGCGGGGAGGCGGATTCCATATTTCCTTACGGAATTGAATTAGCTAATCGTTATGATAAAATTTCCGTCTGCGATACTTACGGAGCTCACTTAAAAAAATGTATTGAAAAAGCTCCCACTATTCTTCACAATAATTTCGAAGAGCTGGAAACCTCATTAAACCGGCGTTTTAGCGGCGAGCCTGAAAAACTTTCTTTTCTTGACGAGTTGTATTCGGCGGGGATAAAGCAGGCTTATTTAACCGACGGCGGCGGAGTCGGCTACGCTTCCAATTTCGATTTCCATTTTAAATTTGAAAGTCCGGAAATCGACTACGTTGATGCGACCGGAAGCGGTGATAGTTTTGCGGCAGGCATAGTATACGGCTGGCATAACGATCTTACTTTTAATGAAGGTTTGACGATTGCCGCGGCGCTGGGCGCGATAAATGCCTCCCGTTTTGAAGTCTGCGAAGTTAAATTGGATGACATAAAATCCGTCAGCAAAGAAGTGAAAATAATACCTGTCGGAAAAATTATGAAAACCCTAGATGTTACGCCTCGTTAAATACATTTCAATTTT
>JBJKTB010000349.1:0-7182 GCA_046703345.1 Ignavibacteriaceae bacterium | reverse complement strand
ACCTACTACGGTAAAATGGAACTCGGTCACACAAGCTTCAGCGGCGGATCGGGAATAAGCTAAGGTCATTAATAAAAACATAACGGTTTGCAGATTTAAAAGGCCCGTCGTAAAGGACGGGCTTTTTTATTTTACGCCGAAGTTGCGTTTGAAATTTTTTATAATAAATTTGTATGTACAACTAAATAAAAGCGAGATGGCAAATTCAAAACTACTGCTTCAGAAGTGTCTTTATTTTACGGCCAATTCTCTGGCCAGAAACATAACCCGGATTGCCGAAGAGGAATTCAGGACATGCGGCCTTCCGCCGTCGCACGCTCTTTTATTAATGTCCATTAACGAACAGCCGGGTATCGGTCCTATAGAGTTGTCGGGAAAATTGAAAATCGCTCCCTCTACGGTTACGCGCTTTATCGAGCCGCTCGAATCCCGCGGCTATCTGACCCGCGTAAGCGAAGGCAAAAACGTTAAGTTGTTCCCCACTTCAAAAGGAGAAGAAATAAGGGACGCGATTGAAAGATCGTGGAGCGGATTGTTCGACAGATATTCATCGGTACTTGGCAAAAAGAACGGAGAGACTCTTACACGGATGATTGACGAGGCAGGCAAAAAACTGGAATGCATCTAAGCCTATAGCGATTTTATTTTGTTGAATTAAATTACTAAGAAAAACCGCAGGTAAATATGAACGTCTTCATTGTACACGCACACGAGAATGAAAATTCTTTCTGCAGCGCGCTTAAGGACAGAGCCGTAAATCATCTGAACAGCAACAACCACAGCGTAGAAGTATCTGATCTTTACAAGATGAACTTTAATCCGGTAGCCGGCAGAAACGATTTCAAAGTCTTGAGCACAACTAATCATTATAAGATGCAGAACGAACAGCTTAACGCATTTAAAAACGACCTGTACGCCGATGATATAAGGACGGAAATGGAAAAACTCCTCCGCGCCGATCTGATCATCTTTAATTTCCCGCTCTGGTGGTTCTCCCTTCCGGCTATATTAAAAGGCTGGATAGACAGGATTTTTGCTATGGGTTTCGCATACGGCGGCGGCCAGGGAGTTTATGAAAAAGGCGTGTTCTCCGGAAAGAAAGCCTTCTTAACAATTACTACTGGCGGGCCGGAACAGTCTTTCTTTCCAAAGGGCCGAAACGGAGATCTCGATAAAATTCTTTATCACATAAACCACGGGATGCTTTATTTCACCGGGATGCAGACTCTCGAGCCGTTTGTTGTTTACGGTCCTTCGAGAATTTCAAACGAAGAGAGAATAACAAAACTGGAAGAATACTCCGCTTATCTTGATAATGTTAAAAATTTAAAACCGATTTTTCCTGAAAACGAACAGAATTACAACTGATCTATAATTTTATTCGTCGAATTGATTAATTAGAAACGAATTGATTTTTATATAAAGCCCCGGGACTTATATGGATATAAACCGGCTAATCAACAGCAGAGCTCCGGTGTACGGAAAAACATTCTCGCTCTTCGGCAGCTCCTCGGAAACGGAAACATACTACAGGCGGATCGGAGAATTTGCTAATGAATGCGTATTAAAATTCGGCGACGCCCGCAATCTTGTCATCATTCTCAGAAAAACAAGCGACAGGAAAAAATATCTTTCAAAGCAGAGAACATTTATAAACGATGATGATTTTATTAATTACGCGGTGAATCATCTTCTTGAAGAATTTTCCGTATATACGGAAGCCGTGCACGCGCATTTAAAAAATTTATCTTTGTCCGAAAGGTTAGATTCCGTTCTCTCTGCCGGAGAGGATCAATACCATCTTTACATGCTGGAGATAGAGCTGACGAACAGGATAAATAAAAAACTTTTTTCGGAAAGCGGATATAAAATCGCTTTCCTTCCGCACTGCCTGCGCGACCTTTCGCGGAACTGCCTCTCCGCCCCGAACGGGATTGATTATGTCTGTAAGGCATGCTCAAAAAACTGTTATCTTAACGGCGTGTTTCAGATATTAAAGCAGCACGGCGTTGATCCTTACATCTGGATGAACGCGGATTTGAAATCGGTTCTGAAAGATCAGAAAAAATTATACGGCACCGTCGGGGTTCTCGGCATTGCATGCATTCCCGAACTAGTGAACGGCATGAGGAGCTGCGGTAAATTTGATGTGCCGGCAATCGGCATACCCCTGGATGCAAACAGATGCACCAGGTGGATGGGAGAGTTTCATCAGAACTCTGTGGACCTGAGTTCACTCGAACATCTTTTAAATACGAATTAAACATCGCGATCCTGCGGACGGATCGGCCATCTAAAAGAAAAAGCAAAAGGAGAGTGAGGCAATGAAAGTTGGAATAATAGGCTCGGGAATAGTAGGGCAGCAGCTCGGACTGGGATTTATTAGACTCGGACACGAAGTTATGATCGGAACCAGAGATACTGCTAAACTAAGCGACTGGCTGAAAACAACTGGCGGTAAAGGTTCCGCCGGAAGTTTTGAAGATGCGGCGAAATATGGTGAATTGATGGTGCTCGCAACATCATGGGCCGGAACGGAAAACGCGCTTACTTTATCGGGAAAAGAAAATTTCGCCGTCAAGATTGTTATTGATGTAACAAACCCTCTCGACTTTTCGAAAGGTACTCCTCCCGGTTTCGCTGCATCCCCCGGGAATTCGGGAGGCGAACAGGTTCAGAGATGGCTTGCCGGTTCTAAAGTTGTAAAGGCGTTCAACATTATTAACGCTTATACAATGTGCAATCCCAAACTCGAAGAGGGGACACCCGATTTGCTGATTGCCGGCAATGATAACGACGCTAAAAAGACTGTTGCATCCTTCGCTGAGATGTGGGGGTGGAACAGCGTTATAGATCTCGGCGATATCTCAAATGCTTTCTGGCTCGAGTCATTAACAATGATATGGGTAAACTACGCTTTTAAAAATAATCAATGGTCGCATGCGTTTAAGTTATTGAGGAAATAATAATGAACGGAAATGAGATGCCTAAAATTGAAACCGCCGTATTCGGTTCCGGATGCTTCTGGTGCACTGAAGCGGTTTTTCAGAGACTTGACGGAGTTCTTTCCGTTGAATCAGGCTACGCGGGAGGCAATACAGAAAACCCCTCATATGAGGAAGTCTGTTCCGGCAGAACAGGCCACGCGGAAGTTTGCAGGATTACTTACGACTCGAACGTTGTTTCATTCGATGAGCTTCTGGAGGTCTTCTGGAAGACGCATGATCCTACGACTCTTAACAAGCAGGGAAATGACACGGGCACGCAGTACAGATCGGTAATTTTTTTCAACGGCGAAGCGCAGAAAGAAAAGGCCGAATACTATAAAAGAGAACTGAACGCATCCGGCGCGTGGAAAGATCCTGTTGTTACCGAAATTTCCCCGCTAGTTAATTTTTACAGAGCGGAAGAATATCATCATGATTATTTCAACAGAAATCCTTTCCAGGGGTACTGCGCTTTCGTCATCGCGCCCAAAGTAGAAAAGTTTAAGAAAGTATTTCATGATAAAATAAAAGAAGAATGAGTACGCGTTTATTTCGGAAATTCCGCAAGAAGGAAATATTAAGTCCGTTTCAATGCCGCAATACTGATTTATTGCGGCTTTTTTGTTGAAAAATTACATGAGCGGTAAATAAAAATTTTGAAGGGAAGAATTTGAATTGCCGGTGAATTAATATATTAGTACTTTTCTCAAAAGGGAATTCAAGCAACTCCCAGCATTACCGTCTTCCGATTCCTTTACAGCCGGGCATTAACAAACTGGTCTGTTATGTCGAGAGGCAGTATCAAATATTTTTCGCTACTTTTAGCTTCCATAATCCGGTCGATGCCGGCGCTGCTTTTCTGTATCTCTCTCTATCCTTTTAATCTTCTGCCGCAGGCAAGGGAAATAAAATTTGACCACATAACCGTAGAATCCGGCCTTTCGCAGAGTACCATCTACTGCATGATACAGGACCGGCATGGTTTCCTCTGGATAGGAACACAGGACGGCCTGAACAGATACGACGGCTACGGATTTAAGGTATACAATAATGAGATCGATAACCCGAACAGCCTGAGCCACCAGGTTGTCTTGTCGATTTGCGAGGACACAACAAACGGCAAAAGCATACTCTGGATCGGCACCGAAAGGGGCGGCATAAATAAATTTGATTCCGATAAAAATCATTTCACTCATTACCTTTTAGACGATTCCGTATCAGCAGGACTTTCCTTAACTGCCGTACCGTTTATTCATGTCGACACGCACGGCGAGGTCTGGGCTGTAACCGGAAATCTAAATCTTCTGAGGCTTGATAAAAAAAAGAATAAGTTTAAAACTTATAAACACAATCCCGGCGATCCGTCAAGCATAAGCAACAACATGGTGGTTGCAATAAATATCGGGCCCAAATTATTCTTCTCTTTTCGCGAAACGGAAGACGGCGAGATTTGGATCTCGACGCATAACGGACTTGACCGATACGACCGGAAAAAGGACAGCTTCAGGCGCTACTTTTTTAACGATGGAAAAGATAAAAATATTTCTTACGCTCAGATACTTTCTGTGCATCAGTCGCCGTCAGAGCCGGGATATTTATGGCTTTGCAGCTGGGGGAACGGCTTAATAAAATTAGATAAGTCTACAGGCAAAACCGACTACATTAAAAACGATCCCGGCAGACAGAAATTAATTTCGGATAATTATACCGGGTTGATTTTTGAGGATAAGAACGGATTGTTCTGGATAACGGAAAGAAGCGGAATAGACTGCTATGACCGAAGAATAGGAACATTAAAACACTACTCTCATATTCCCGGCAACGAGGAAAGTTTAAAGAGCGACATCGCCATTCCTTTATTTGAGGACGGCAGTTCTAACATCTGGATGCTCAGCGGAAGCGGCGGGGTGGATGTGCTAAGCAGAAAGTCGGATAGGTTTCTGCATTTGACTAATGATCCCGCAAATGCCAACAGCATAAGCTCCAACCATATCTTGTCTTACTTTATAGACGCTTCAAATGTAATTTGGATCGGTACCGACGGTGCAGGCTTGAATAAATATGTAGAAGGAAAAGAGCCGTTCAGAATTTATTTACCAAACTCAAATAATAATTCTCTTTCGGGGAAAATGGTCAGGTCGATTACCGAAGATAAGTACGGAACATTATGGGTAGGTTATGCGGAAGACGGGCTGGACAGACTGGACAGGGCGACAGGCACGGTTGTTAATTATAAATTCGATCCGAATAATAAAAACAGTCCCGATAACAACAACGTGTGGGCTTTACTCGAAGGCAAATCCGGAGAAATTTGGATGGGTACTTTCGGCGGAGGATTGAATAAAATTACATTTAAAGACCGCAAATTGTTCGGACCCGATAAAGTCACATTCAAGCGGTATGTTCATAAAGGCAAAGCAGACTACTATAGAAACTACATACGCTCAATAATCCAGGATGATGCGGATATCTTGTGGCTCGGAACGGAAGGCGGCGGGCTTGACCGGTTCGATCCGAAGACAGAAGAATTTGAAAATTTCCGCGGCGATGAAGCTAAGTCAGAAAGCGGCCCGAGACTGAGCAGCAACATAGTAAGATCTATTTACCAGTCTAAAACGATGCCCGGCATACTCTGGCTGGGAACGGACGGGGGATTAAATAAATTCGATACGCAGGCAGGTACTTTTAAAAAATATTCTTCCTTACAAAACAATTCAAATTCCATAAGCAACAACAGAGTGCTATGTGTGTACGAGGACGGATCGGGAATTGTTTGGCTCGGAACTTACGGAGGCGGACTTAACAGGTTCGATCCGGTGAGCGAGACTTTTAAGTGTTATCTGGATAAAGACGGTCTTCCCAACAACACTATTTACGGAATACTTGAAGACAACAACGGCAGCCTCTGGCTTAGTACCAATAACGGTATCTCGAAATTTGTAAACGCTACCGAAGGTTACGGCAACCCGCCTCAATTTGTGAATTACGACGTGCACGACGGTCTTCAGAGCAACGAATTTAACGGCGGAAGTTATTTTAAAAGCAAATCGGGCGAACTGTTCTTCGGCGGCATAAAAGGATTTAACAGCCTCTATCCTGAAAAGATAAAAACAAACCCTTACCCGCCGAACGTAGTGCTGACAGATTTTAAAATATTCAATCGTTCCGTCATTTTTGATACTTCGGGCAACTCCGTCCTGAAAAAACCGCTATCGGAAACGGATGAAATAAAACTTTCGCACGAGCAAAACTTTATTTCGTTCGAGTTTGTAGGACTTCATTATGTTGAGCCTTTAAAGAATAAATACGCTTTTATGCTGGAGGGATTCGATAAAAACTGGAGATTCACAAATTCTTCAAGAAGGTTTGCCGAATACACCAACCTTAATCCCGGCGAATATGTATTTAAAGTAAGAGCTTCAAACAGCAATAACGTATGGAGCGCTAAGGCTGCATCTGTAAAAATAATTATAACGCCTCCGTGGTGGAGGACTTTCTGGGCATATTCCGGATTTACACTCATAGTAATTTTCGGCTTCTTTGCGGCCGGTAAAGTACAGCACGACCGTATAGTAAAGAGGGAACGGCGCGATGCTCAGATTAGGGAAGCAGAACTAAGGGCGGAAACCGCCGAACTGCAGTCGCGCGCCTCCGAAGCGGAAGCGCAGGCCTTGAAAGCCGAAAACGAAAGGAAGACAAACGAGCTTGAAGAAGCGCGTAAGCTTCAGCTATCTATGCTCCCAGAAGTTATCCCCGAAATGCCGAACCTTGAGATAGCGGTTTATATGAAAACCCCCAGCGAGGTAGGCGGTGACTATTACGATTTTTCGGTTACGGACGACGGGACATTAATTGCAACGGTTGGCGACGCAACAGGGCACGGACTTAAAGCCGGCACAATGGTATCTGTTATAAAAGGATTGTTCTGCGCAAACATACGAGAAATGAACATGAACTCCTTCTTCAAAAAAATAACAACGACAATAAAACAAATGCATCTGTGGAATCTTTACATGGGGCTGACACTCGTAAAGATCAAGGGAAATATTTTGAGCGCTGCGGTTGCGGGTATGCCTCCCATTTATATTTACAGATCATCTTCCGGCACTATTGACGAAATAAAACTTAAAGGCATGCCGCTCGGCGCTTTTGATAACTTCCCTTACCAAGAAGTAAACTCGGAACTCAATAAGGG
>JBJKTB010000348.1:0-2576 GCA_046703345.1 Ignavibacteriaceae bacterium | reverse complement strand
ACTAAAAAAATGATTTTGATGAAATAGTATCGATAATACTTCCCTCGTAAAAATTATATTTAAACACCTTGAAGGTACATTCGGCCTTCAAGGTGTTTATGATAATTTTTTTCAAAAAGCCGTTATTTCTTTCACTACAAATGATTTCCTCTCATTAAATTATTTAATAACGTGAATTAGACATCATTAAATTATATATTTGCGTGAATATTGATATAATCGATTTACCCGTTATATTATTCATTCCGTGAAAAAGCACTTTCGGCAAAACGAAATTAATTAGAATGATGAAAAGGGGAAGTGTGATGCAAAGGAAATCTTACCGTATCAGCAAGTCCGGCTCGCTTAATAATATGAAACTGATTCCTGAGGAAATTAAAAAGCCCGCCGACAATCAGGTAACGATAAAGGTCTGCGCTATCGGTTTGAACTTAGCTGATGTCTTTACCATCATGGGGCTGTATAAAGCGGCGCCGAAAAATGATTTTATACCGGGGCTTGAGTTTTCCGGTGTTATAGTGGATAAGGGTAGCGATGTAGAGGATTTTAATTTAAATGATAAAGTTATGGGGGTAATTAAATTCGGCGCCTATACAACACACATAACTTTGGATTACAGGTATGTAATAAAAATTCCGGACGGCTGGAGTTTTGAAGAAAGCGCTTCCTTCCTTGTCCAGGCTTTAACCGCATATTATGCTCTTGTTCCGCTCGGCAATTTAAAAAAGAATCAAACGGTACTTATTCACAGCGCCGCGGGCGGTGTGGGAATTTATGCCAATCGCATAGCGAAGAAGTATTCTGCCTTTACAATAGGCACAGTCGGCGATCCTTCAAAAGTAGAATTGCTAAAGAAGGAAGGCTGCGATGAAATAATTATAAGAGGAAGGAATTTCAAAGAGGAACTGAAACAAAAATTAAACGGCAGGTATATCGATATTATTATGGAAGCCGTAGGCGGAAGGGTTCAAAAGGAGAGCTTCGAAATGCTGGCGCCGACGGGACGAATGGTTGCCTACGGCCTGTCGCAGTTTGCTCCTCACGGACCTTATCCGAATTATTTGAAACTGCTAATACAGTTTCTCTCACGACCGAGATACGATACTCTCGATCTTATAGAGTCCAACCGTTCCGTTCTCGGTTTTAATTTGATATGGCTTTACGAGAGAGTAGAGCTGTTTAAAGAGATGATATCCAAGTTGGAAGACCTGCATCTCGATAAACCTTTCATCGGCCATGTCTTTCCCTTTGATAAATTGCCCGACGCCGTCAAAAAATTTCAATCGGGAAAAACAACGGGAAAAGTTGTGGTTACCGTTGACTGAGGCCTGGTCTTCAAAAATATTGAAGATCAGATTTCGCTAACAGATTTTGTTTATAGCTACCTATCAGCCGAATGCCGATTCCACAAGTTCCTTCTGCTGTTTCATTGACTTCTTTGATGATCCGACCGCCGGACTTGCGCTTTCGGGTCTTCCAGCGTAACGCAGCGTCTGCCCCTTAGCAAGATCCTCTATTAATCTCGGTGCAAGAAAATTCCACGCTCCCATATTCTTAGGTTCTTCCTGAACCCAAACAACATCATCAGCATTTGTATATGCAGCAAGTACTTCCTTCATCATCTCGGATTTATACGGGTAATACTGCTCGATCCTCACAATTGCCGCATCATCGATCTTATGTTCGTTTATGAATTTTATCAGATCGTAATATACTTTCCCGCTTGTAATTATTACTCTCTCAACGGAGTTTTTCTTTTCTGCCGGAGTGTTGTCTATTATTTCCCTGAATCTTCCGTTGATGAAATCTTCTCTCGGCGATTTGGCTTCCGGATGTCTGAGAAGGCTCTTCGGCGTCATAACTATAAGCGGTTTCATCATTGCCTGCTTTATTTGTCTTCTTAGAAGATGGAAATACTGCGCAGGTGTCGACGGATTACAGACCTGGATATTCTCCTGGGCGCAGAGAGTTAAGAATCTTTCGAGACGCGCGCTGGAATGCTCGGCTCCCTGGCCTTCATAGCCGTGGGGAAGGAGCATAACAACGCCGTTGGGAAGTTTCCACTTCTCGTAAGAAACAACAATAAAATTATCTATAATAACCTGTGCGCCGTTCGCAAAATCGCCGAACTGCGCTTCCCACAGAACCAGTGCAAGCGGATCGGCCGTGCTGTAGCCGTATTCAAACCCGAGAACCGCTGCTTCCGAAAGTAAACTATCCAATGCTAACAGCTTTGCCTGGTTTGGAGTAATATGATTCAACGGGAAATATTCTAGCCCGGTCTGAATATCTGTAAGCGCCAGATGTCTCTGACTGAAAGTTCCGCGAACGCTGTCCTGCCCGCTTAATCGCACCGGCGTACCTTCAAGCAGAAGAGAGCCGAACGCAAGCGACTCGGCAAAAGCCCAGTCGGCCTCAATCGATCCGTCCAGAAGTTCCGTGCGCTTCTCGAGGAATTTTTTTAGCTTCGGATGAACGGCGAAATCTTTCGGCAGCCTGGTTATTCCGTCGACAACCGTTTTTAAAGTAGGTTCATCAATGCCTGTGTTTTTCACCGGAGTAACAGACGCCATCGT
>JBJKTB010000347.1:0-22420 GCA_046703345.1 Ignavibacteriaceae bacterium | reverse complement strand
CCGAGCCAGATAGCGGCTGGCGAACCTATCAGATCGACTTCACCCTGCTTTACAAGATCGCGGTCCATTTTCCTATCTATTAGCATTGAACGGCCGCTTCGAAGAACCAGTTCGGTCAAGCCTTTTCCCAGCCTTTTGGGAGGAGCGGTCTTGTCTACTTCATCCACAAAATATGGAAACGTAATCCGATTGTTTTCCCTATCGTATAAAGAGATATAAAAGTTATGAGCCGGCATTAAGTCTTCAACAGCGGAATGAATTAGTTTAAAAAAATCGTTAAGGTTGCTCTCGGTATTTGCCGCGTTCAGAATATGAGCAATATACTGCTGTACACGTTCTCTCATTTTATTGCGTGTTACGTCGCGAATCAGAAATATAGCATAATCTATCCGGTCTGGATCTTCCCTTAAAGGATATCCCTGCCACTCCAGAAACAAATTTGTTCCTTTTTTCGTAACCACTGAAATTTCGGAAGCGCTTACATTTTCGGATTTGTCGGCAAATATTCCGTTGATCAGCGATGTTATTTCCTCTTCATATTTTTTGCCTTGGAATATGCCGCCTAACTGTTTACCGATGATTTCTGATTCATCCAACCCGATGATCTCAAGCCCTTTGGAATTAATTGAAACAATTCTTCCCTCTCTATCAATTTCTGCTATGACCAAATCGGGTAGATTTAAAAACAAATCAAGTTTCTTAGTTAATCTTCCGTTCACAGATTCCGGTAATTTATTTTTACCGGAGCGCCTCAGCGCACCGTAACTCGCTATAGTTTTCCCTTTCGTATCATATTCAATCAGCGCTTTATCCTCTATCCAGAATTCTTTTCCGGATTTGTGTTTTATAAGATATTTTGCTGTATAAAATTCATTACCCGATTTTTTTGCATTGTCTTCCGACTCTGAGGATTCTTTCTCGCCAGGAAGTTCAATATTCTTAACTATCGTCTTGAACCCGATGCCGTTAAGTTCATCGATAGAGTATCCGGTGAGTTTTTCAAAATCCGGGCTAGCGGCTAGGAACTTTCCTGTAAGAAGATTTACGCGATAAACTGCTGAAATTTCTGTCATCTTTTATTTTCTATATTATGCAATTATGAATTAGTCTCCCAGAAGCTTCGTTTTTAAAGTAAATTAGAGACTAAAAATAGACGCAATATTTTTTGTTTAATTTAAATGATTATTAATTTTATTAACATAATATTTAGTTTTAAGAAAGGAAATATTAAATTTTTGTTTTTTTACAATAAGATTAAAATATTTTTCCCTGCTTGTCATTTTACGCGGTTATTTTTTTAATTTAATCTTGACTTTCTTAGGCAGCAGGCTTATTTTTATGTAGATTAAATCTTAATAAGAAACAAATATACTTCAATATCTGAGAAAAATTACGATAATAAATAAAGATGAAAACAGCAGCAGAATTAAAATTTGGTGAAAAAGGGGTTATAAACAATATAGATGGCACACATCCATCCTCAAGAAGAATACTGGAAGTTGGCTTTACTCCAGGTCAGGAAATTGAGTTAGTTAATATATCGGCATTTAAAGATCCTCTTGCATTCTCGGTTAGGGGGACTGTTATAGCCATAAGGAAAAACGAAGCCGATTGTATAAAGCTCTTATGACCACTCGAACTTTAGAAACGGTTCCTCTCATAACATTAGTCGGCCCTCCAAACTCAGGGAAAACTACATTATTTAATTATTTGAGCGGGAAAAATTATAAAACCGTAAACTATCCCGGAGCCACAGTTGAGTACTCGGTTTCACGACTGCAGAAAAAATTTGAACTGGATGCGAACGTACTCGATTCTCCAGGCATAGTAAGTCTTGTCCCAAACTCTCCTGACGAAAAAATTTCTGTTGAATCATTATATTCACATCCCGCTTTCGGCATACCGGATATTATTATTGTCACTGCAGATGCCAGCCAGCTTTCGCGGCATCTGCTTCTTGTAAGGCAGCTGATAAAATCGCGTTTTAAAGTTATAGTAGCTCTTACAATGACCGATCTTCTGAAAAGAAAAGGTTTCGAAATCTCATCGGAACTTCTGGGTGAACGGCTAGGTTGTGAAGTCATGAAGATAGACGGCAGAACAGGAAAAGGAGTAGAGGAACTTCTTAAGAAAATCGGCAATGAACTGGCAGCTCAAAAATCATTGGAAAAATACACGCCGTTATACTACAACGAAGACGTAAAAATTGAGAATCTTATAGACGAGTACCGAGAAATTGAAAAGATTGAACACGAGGTCATATTTGATCTGAACGAACATACTTCCTCTCCCGATTTGAATTCCGCTAACAGCCGCCTGCAAATAATTGACGACGTCTTAAAAAGGAAAAGTACAAACAGTGTTGATTCGACAACCCGGAAAATCGACAATGTGCTTCTTCATAAAATTTGGGGACTTCTGTCGTTCTTTCTTATAATGGCTATAACTTTCACTTCAATTTTCTGGCTTGCTCAGCCGGTTATGGATTTGGTGGACGCTGGATTCGGATTTCTTTCAAATTGGGCACTGCAGGTTTTAGGAAATACCTGGTACGGCAGTTTTATAGCCAACGGAATAATAAGCGGAACCGGCTCGGTTATGGTTTTTGTTCCTCAGATTTTAATACTTTTTTTGATACTCGGACTCCTGGAGGATACCGGTTATCTTGCGCGCGGTGCGATGCTTATTGACAAACCGCTCTCGAAGATAGGCTTGAACGGCAGATCATTCGTTCCCATGCTTTCCGGATTCGCCTGCGCAATCCCCGCGATAATGGCGTCTAGGACAATCCCAAACAAGCGTGAAAGACTGCTTACCATTTTTATAATCCCCCTGATGAGCTGCAGCGCCAGGCTTCCTGTTTACGCTCTACTGCTCGCGTTTTTGTTTCCCGGCAATAAAGCATGGATTGGCGGACTTGCTCTCGCGTTAATTTATATAATGAGCATTGTAAGTTCGGTAACCGCTGCGGGTATAATAAACAAATTCAGGGGCAGGTTCATTAAAGAAGAAGATAACTCATCCTTCATATTGGAATTGCCCGCTTACAGAATGCCTAAGCTTAGCGTAGTTGTAACCAATTCGCTTCACAGTGCAAAGCTTTACTTTAAGAAAGCCGGGCCGATAATTCTGATTCTTTCGAGCATCATCTGGTTCTTAACATACTTCCCTAACTATAATCCCAAAGTGGAAAGCGCGAATCTTACTCAAGAGCAGGTAGCGCTTGCCAAGAACAACGAGCGCCTCGCAACTTCGTACGCATCGGATCTGGGCAAACTTATTCAGCCGGTTATGACTCCTTTAGGAATGGATTGGAGAGTCGGAGTTGCTTTAATTTCTGCGTTTGCTGCGAGGGAAGTGTTTGTAAGCTCGCTCGCGCTTATCTTCAAAGTTACCGGAGATAATTCCACTCTTCAGCAGTCAATGCTAAAAGCGATGAGAGAGGCGGATATAGGGGGAACCGGAAAGAAACTATTTACGGCCGCTACTATCATAGGGCTTATTGTGTTCTTTATATTCGCAATGCAATGTGTATCCACTCTGGCCATCTCAAGGAAAGAAACAGGCAGCTGGAGAATTCCTATGATGCAGTTGTTGTTATTTACTTCAACCGCGTACATATTAACCTTAATCACGGTAAATGGGCTGCATCTTCTGGGTATCGGTTGAGTTTGAACTTAACCGGCTGCTTGGACAGTTGATTTTTGAGAAGAATTGTTTAATTTAACTCGACGATAAGTTTTTTATCAATGTTGTCGTACGGAAAAGTCATCGAAGTAACATAACTTTAAAATCATTTTATATCATACGAATAACTATTTGAAAAATCAGCAGGCGGCGGAAATTTTCAGAAGTTTTCTGAAAAGCGGCAGCAACCGCATCACTCCGGAAAGGTTCGAAGTACTCGACGCAGCTATTGATTATGAAGGTCATTTCGGCGCCGATGATCTTTACATTCTGATGAAAAACCGGAAGTCGCGTGTTTCGCGCGCTACAGTGTATAAAACCCTCGAGCTTCTCGTTCAGTGCGATCTTCTTACTAAAAGAAATTTCGGCGATAACTTAACCCGGTACGAAAGCAGCTATAAAAAACAAAACCACGATCACCTTATCTGCATGGACTGCGGAAGGATCGTAGAATTCAGTAATCCAAAAGTTAAGAAACTCCCCGAAGAAATAAGCGAAGAACTCGGGTTCGACGTTGAAAGCTACTCATTTAATATTTTCGCGAGATGTAAAAACATAAAGACATGCAAATATTATAATGAGAAGAATAACTAGTAGTGTCATCCTAAATTATTAATTAAAAAACTAAATTATGGCGCAGCAGAAATATCCCATAGAATGGAGCAAAGGAAACTTTTCCATCAAAATATTTTGCTCAATACCCAATATAGCTACGGGCATTCTTATCAAGGCGAAGGACGCTCATTTCATTGTAGATCCCGGTGACGGAATTCTGCGCGATCTGAATAAGGAAATAGGGACAAAACAAATTCTGGGCATTTCTGATATATTTGTCACGCACGGCCACCACGACCACGTGGGAGGCGTCTGGGCTCTGCTCACTTACATGCGCGTAATGCACAAACAGACTCCCCTCTCGATATACTTCCCCAAAGGCTGCATAGAACTGGAAAGCATTCACAGCGCTTTTATAAAAGTATACTCAAAAACCCTGCCCTACGAGATTAAATTAAAACAAATAGACAGCTCGCGAAGCTTTAGAAAAATGGGAGTAACTGTTAAGCCCTTCCCTGTTGTGCATAAAGAATATCTTCACGACGGCCTTACAACCCGGCAGGTCCCGGCTTTAGGATATAAATTTTCTTTCGAGAATAAAAAAATATGCTACGGCGGCGATACGGCTTACTGCGACGAGCTTGTTAAGAATGCGAAAAATTCGGACCTCGCCATAATTGAAGCGGGGCATGATGATGAAACTCCGGACGAGATGCATATGACTGTAAGTGAAGCAAGAAGAATCGGAGAAAGCGCAAAAGAATATTTCCTTGTTCACGTACCGGAATAATCTGACTATGATTAATTGTTATCCGGACAGCGCGATTTACATACGGCGGCAGATTCGCTTTCCAGAAATTATTTAGTCACTTCGATCTTAAAAATTATTGGCCTGTACTTTCCTTAAAATTTTTCATCTGAAGCAGAAGTAAAATCTTTATTCAAAAAATTGTTTTAAGAAGGCCGGCGTTAACGTCTAATCCCTCTGCTTTTTCTTTGACTGTGTGACTTTAAAAATATATTTTAAGTTCAAAGTTTCAATCAAAAGGGGTTCTTATGAAAAAGCTTGCCGCTTTAGCATTATTTTTCGTTCTCTTAGTCAATTCGATTTCATACGCGCAAAAGGATAATAACAGCGAAATTACCGCGCACGAAATCCAATCGATAATAAATTATCTCGCTTCGGATAAACTTGAAGGAAGGTTTACAGGCTCGCCCGGCGCCGAAAAAGCCGCTGCTTTTATCGCAAAGGAATTTAAAAACTACGGCCTTAAGCCTTTGTTTAAAGAGGGATATTTTCAGAACTTCCCTTTCGTTTCTTCACTCGAATTAACGGGAAACAATTATCTTTCTTTCAACATAAAGGGTAAAACATTTAAACCAGGACTGATGGAAGATTTTATTACTGCGCCCTTCTCCGGTAAGGCAAACGCGGAAGGCGATATTGTATTTGCCGGTTACGGCATATCGGCTCCGTCGCTTAACTATGACGACTACGAAGGGATAGACGTAAAAGGGAAAACTGTGCTTGTAATGCGCTACACTCCGGAAGCAAACAATCCGCACAGCGAGTTCGAAAAATTCGCCGCATACAGATACAAAGCTAAAGTCGCATTAGAAAAAGGCGCGGCGGCTGTTATCTTCGTTAATCCCTACTTCCCTAAAGACGAGGAAGACCGACTTATGAAGCTGACTTACGACATGGCCGGCGGTATTGATTCCTTAGCCGCGTTCCAAATAAAAAGAGAAATTGCCGATAAACTTTTCAAAGCGGACGGATTGGATTTTAAAACTTACCAGGCGGAAATCGATAAAGACAAAAAGCCCGCGTCTTTTACGTTCAAGAATTCTAATATTAAACTGGCGGCCGAAGTTAAGCAGGTTATTAAAGACGGTAAAAACGTAGCCGGTGTTCTGGAGGGAAATGATCCGGTTCTTAAAAATCAGTACATGGTTATAGGCGCCCATTACGATCACCTGGGTTACGGCGAGATCGGATCGCTTTACCGCGGTAAAGGACCAATGATTCACAACGGCGCCGACGATAATGCTTCCGGTACAGCAGGCATTCTTGAGCTTGCTGAAAAATTCGCGTCGATGAAGAATCAGCTGAAGCGCAGCATAATATTCGTTAGTTTCGCGGGCGAGGAACTCGGTACTCTCGGATCAGGATACTTCGTAGATCATCCGCCCGTGCCTTTGGATAAGATGTCGGCAATGATAAATCTGGATATGGTCGGAAGACTTAACGACGAACATAAATTAATTGTTTACGGCGCGGGTACTTCGTCCGGCTTTAAGGCTCTTCTTCAAAAAGATAACGGAACATTTAATTTTAAGCTTGCCTTAAATGATGAAGGTTACGCTCCGAGCGATCAGTCTTCTTTCTACGCAAAAAAAATTCCGGTGCTTTTCTTTTTTACAGGGACGCATTCTGATTATCACCGACCGACCGACGATGCCGATAAAATCAATTCATCGGGCGAAGAATCGGTTGTTAAATATGTTTACATGATAGCTTCTCAAATCGACACTCTTTCAGAAACACCCACCTATATTGATGTTCCGAGAAAAGACGCGGGACGCGCAATGGTCTTCCGTGTGTATGTAGGTACTGTGCCCGATTACGCGGGGGGAACCGACGGATTGAAAATTAACGGCGTCAATGAAGGAAGTCCGGCGCAGAAAGGCGGACTCAAAGGCGGCGATATAATAATCGGATTCGGTGGCAAGAAAATTTCAAACATCTACGATTATACTTACGCGCTGGGAGACTTCTCGCCCGGTGATATTGTGGATGTTGTAGTTTTGCGCGAAGGCAAGAAGGTAAATCTGAAAGTTGAGCTCGGCGCTAGATAGGTTTTTCGATCCGGTGAATTTTAATTTTTAGACGGCAGGGTGATTATCACAAAGAAAGCCCTGCCGTTTTTTATTTCGTTTCCGGAAAATATAACACGGATTCACATCAAAGCGTTCATTAAGATGAATATCTTTAATTGTATTCAAGTTTCTTGTTTAATTTACTTTGTTGCTCTCAAGCGGTAACATGATCCATGAATTTGATGAATTAATATTATCTTAGCTTATTTCAGAAAATCTCTTTAAGTTATTTTATAAGTTACGCGAACCTTTTACAATAAACTTTATTAGCAGCGCATTCCGGAAATCAGAATTTACAACGCTATGGGAAAGAAATTAATTATCTTCGGTACAATTCTTTTGGTACTTTGTTTTGCAGCCGCCTTGATTATTTACAACAACTTTTATTCAATTGAAGTCTCGGCTTCCCGGCTCGCGAAAGAGTATACGGCAAATAAACAGCTTGCCGATTCGAATTATCTGAACAAAGACATCACTGTAGAAGGTACCGTAAAAGCCTATTACAGGCTTCTCGGCGCAAGCAACGTTCTGGAATTGGTGACGCCCGATTCCACGTCACCTATTTTTTGTTTCATGATGAACGAGCAGAACCAGTATGCTGCAAGCCAGTTGAGCCAGGGCCAGAAGATAAGATTAAAGGGCAAATGCGTCGGTGAGGATAATTATAATTTCGTTAAAGGAGTTAAAATAGAAGTCATTAAATTTCTTTCTAACTGATTCGGAGAGAGCGGTTGAAGATCTATCAGAGAGAATTGGGATTGTCGCCCAAGAGAAGAGGATTTCATATCATTACTGATGAAATACTGAAACAGCTTCCGGAGATTAACGGCATTTAAGCAGGGACTCTGAATATTTTTATTAAACATACCTCGGCGTCTTTGGCAGTAAATGAGAACGCAGATCCAAGCGTAAGAAGCGATCTTGAAACTCACTTTAACAGAACAGCGCCGGAAAATGCGCCATACTATTTACATGATACCGAGGGTTCTGACGATATGCCTGCGCACATTAAGGCAGTGATGATCGGAAGCAGTCTGGTTATACCTGTAACCGAAGGCGGGCTGAATCTGGGAATCTGGCAGGGAATTTATCTCTGCGAACATAGGAATCACGGCGGAAGCAGAAGTATAGTTCTTACTTTAACCGGAGAATAGAAACAGCATTCTAATTTTTTTACTTAAACTTTTTCCTTATTTCCTTTATTCCGAGTAACTCCACTTTTCTTTATTTGCCTGAACCTGCTCGGGTGTAGGCATTGGAGTATTTTCATCTTTCTTGGGAACAAACCTATCCTTGCCGACAATTCTCGCGTTTATTTCAATGTCTTCCTGAAAGATATCGGGAACCATCCCCTCCTCGAAGATCGCTTCCCACGGGCACTCCGGCACACACGCATTGCAGTCAATGCATTCGTCCGGATCGATTAAAAGCTGATTTTTAGGAATTGCCGGATCATCGCCCTTGTATTCGTAAATGCAGTCTACCGGGCAAACCAGCGTGCACGCAATATCCTTACAGTCAAGACAAAGCTTGGTTATTATATAAGCCATTTGTACTCCGAAAAACTTAATTATTTTTTTAATTGTCTGAGCCGTCCGCACGGCATTTTAATTTATATCAATTATTCTATTTAGTCAACGGCAGATTTAATATACCGGAAAGATTATTGTAAGGCCTTGCCGAAGAGATGAAGCGTCACGAGCGGACTCCGGTTTCGCCCCGTAAATCGGGGAGGAACCGAAGCTCACAAACATTTATTAAAGCGAAGAGAAAATTTTTAATTACCTTTATATGTAACTTCCGCTTCCGGCTTGCTTTCGTTATTCATTTTGTCGACCGAAGTTACAACGTAAGTATATTCTTTCCCTCTCCAATCGGCGGTTCTATCGATATAATTATTTTGGCTGCCTGTTGTTATATCGATTATGCTGGTAGCGTCATCAGTATTTATATTCTGCCCGCCGTTAAATCTGTAGATCACGTAATATTTTGCCGTATCGCCGTCTGATGCTTTGCCCGGCTTATCCCAGCTGAGATGTATTCCGCTTGTATCTGCTTTGGCGGTAAGATTCTGAGGAGGCAGCGGCGGTACCGAATCCTTCCACGGCATTGCGGGAATCAGCGCGGGATATTTGTAGTAAACCTTCAATGAATCCGCAAAACCTGAATAATTTTGTGTAATTGATTTAGCGCTGAAGAAGACAGTTCCGTAAACTTTAATTATCTGCCTGCTTAATCTGATCTGATCTTCAAGCTCGGAAGCAGATCCTTTGTAACCAGGCGCGGCGAACCTTGATGAGAAAAGCCCTACATAAATCTGTCTTCCGTCTATTATGGAAGCCCACCACGGCAGAAGTTTCGAATAATCAGCTGCTTTGTTCCCTATTTCCCAGTAAAGCTGAGGAGTAACGTAATCTACTGTTTTATCTTTTATCCATGTTAGCGGATCGCAGTAAAGAATTTTGTACGATTCGAAGCCGTGCGTTCCGGCGTATTTGTTTTCAACTATGCCGAAAGGACTGATGCCGAATTTAACGTTAGGGTTTACGGCCTGTATAGTATCGTAAACCTCCGCAACCATCCGATTGATATTGTTTCTCCGCCAGTCGTCGATATCATTAAATTTGCCTTTGTATTTTTTATAGGTCGCCTCATCTTCGGTTGAAATCTTTGGAGTGTACGGATAAAAATAATCGTCGAAATGAATGCCGTCAACATTATATCTTCTAACAACATCGCCGATAATTTTGGCGATGTAATGGCTGACAGCAGGAATGCCGGGATTAAGCATCTTGTATTTACCAAAATCAAGGATCCAGTCCGGGTGCGTATTTGTTACGTGATTCTTCGCCGTCTTGTATTCGCCGACGGTTTTTACAGCCCTGTACGGATTAAACCATGCCTGAATTTCCATTCCTCTGCTGTGAGCTTCAGAAACGGCAAACGCCAGCGGATCGTAATAAGGATCGGGAGCTTTCCCCTGCTCTCCTGTAAGCCAGTAAGACCAAGGCTCGTAAGGCGAATCGTAAAGAGCGTCGCATTCCGTTCTCACCTGAAAGAAGACCGTATTTATTCCGGCGGCTTTAAGCGAATCGAACATTTCAACTAGTTCTTTTATCTGCTCGCCCGAAGTTTCGTTTCTCGATGTAGGCCAATCGATGTTGGCAACTGTGGCAATCCACGCTCCCCTTAGTTCTCTCTTTGGGTAGATATACTGCCCGAACAATACAGGCTGCGAAATTAAGATTATGAACAAGCAGTAGTGCAGCAATTTTTTCATATTCAATTTTCCCGTAACGGTTAAGAATTTCGGCTTTAATTATTTATCTTTGAAAAACTAATTTCTGATTAACAAATTAACAAAAATATAGAACATTATACTTCAATGATTAATAAAAATATACTTTTTGTCTGCCTGGGAAACATCTGCCGCTCCCCCGCGGCCGAAGGCGTGATGAAATCGCTTGTGGTAAAAGAAAATCTTGACTGGACAATCTTTGTTGATTCGGCGGGCACCATCAATTATCACGAAGGCGAGCGCGCAGACGCACGTATGAGAAGACACGCTGCGCGAAGAGGCTATGATCTAACAAGCATCTCCAGAATGTTTGATCCCGGACGGGACTTCGAGAAATTCGATTACATTGTTACGATGGACGACAATAATTACCGAGATATAACTGCGCTGGATAAACAGAAAAAGTACGCCGGAAAGATTTTCAAGATGGCGTCTTTCGCAGACGGCATGAACGTGAAAGAAGTACCAGATCCTTACTACGAAGGCGATGAAGGCTTTGAGCGCGTGCTTGATATTCTTGAGCAGGCGACTCAAGGACTGTTAAACAAGGTTAAAGATGATATTAAGCGCCAGCATAAAAAAGAAAATTGAAGAGCGCTCCGGCAGCGTAATTTCTTCGGTAAATCCGTTGTCCGGTGGATGCATCAGCGACGCTTACCGAATTTCACTTGATTCCGGAGAATCATTTTTTCTGAAATTGAATCATGATTCTGCCTCGGACATGTTCGTAAAGGAAGCTCACGGGCTGTCGGAACTCCAAAAAGCTGATTGTATCAAAATCCCTGAAGTAATTCTTTACGACAACTCATTCCTGCTTACAGAATTTATAGCCGCCGGAATTAGAACCAGATCTTTTTTTTCAGACTTCGGCAGGAGATTTGCTGAACTTCATAAATACAAAGGAAAGTCCTTCGGATTTTTTGAAGATAATTATATAGGTTCGAATCCGCAGATGAATGTTCCGGCCGGCAAGCAGGCTGATGACTGGCCGAGTTTCTTCTTCGAAAAAAGACTTCTGTTTCAGTTTAAACTTGCCGAGGAAAACGGCTTCGCTACAAAAGAATTAAGAGACGGAATTAAAGGAATCGAAAAGAGAATTGACAAAATTCTGGATGGAAGCGACGAGCCGCCCTGCTTACTTCACGGAGATCTTTGGAGCGGCAACTTCATGTCGGATTCAGCCGGTGAACCATGCATCATAGATCCTGCCGTGTATTACGGCCATCGCGAAGCAGATCTGGCTATGACCAAACTCTTCGGAGGCTTCGACAGGGATTTTTACATAGCTTACAACGAAACATTTCCTTTAAAAGAAAACTACGGATACAGGGAAAATATTTACAAACTTTACCACGTTTTAAATCATCTTAATCTATTCGGAATAGGTTATTATTCTCAGGCGATGGCATTAATCGGCGGGTACTTAAGATAGACAAACTAAAAGTCGTCAATAACGATATAAAAATGCGGGGATTTTACAAACCAAATCCCCGCGCAAAAAATTATTTTATATCAACCATTTCAACGTCAAAAATCAGAGTTGAGTTCGGCGGTATTTCGCCCATTGGCCTGTCGCCGTAGCCGAGCTGCGGCGGAATAACAAAACGGGCTTTCGCGCCTTTGTTAAGGAGCATAAGTCCCTCTTCCCATCCTTTAATCATCTGGTGCATTCCAAGTCTGAATGTAAAAGGAATGCCGCGGTCTACCGAACTGTCGAACTTCTTGCCGTTAGTAAGATATCCGCTGTAGTCAACGGTTACTATACTTCCGGAATCGGCTTTTGCACCGGTGCCCTGTTTGATTATCTCGTACTTCAAACCGTCCTTAAGAGTTTTATATTTGGTTGAGTCAACATTCCATTCAACCGCAGGTTCGATATGCTTTGCAGCAAGTAGAGTAACTTCGAGTTTTAGCTTTGAATCGGGCGGAATAATTCTTCCGAATCCGATTTTGCCGTATGCAAGTTCGGAAGGAATGATTATAGTTCTCGTACCGCCTACCCTCATCCCCGCGATTGCAGAATCGCTTCCGCGGACAAACGAATGAGTACCGAGAGCGACTTTAATAGGCTGATGACGGAAACTGGTACTGCCGATAAGATCCTTCATCTTCGTTGTATCCTTTTCCCAGTCCTTGAATAAATTGGCGGAATCTCTTACAACCCAGCCTGAAAAATTAATAGTAACCAGATCCCCAATTTTTGCAACGTTTCCGGTACCTACAGTATCATCTACGTATCTGAGTCCGGAATTCGTTGTAACAACGTTGCCGTTTTTCGAACATCCGGCAATAAAGAGCAAAACGACGGCAAACGAGAAAATTTTTTTCATATTATTCCTTTAAAATAAATTTTATTTTTCCCCGAAGTAAAAATATTCATAAATTCGGCTCTAAATTTATTCTTTTTTATTATAAGATGCATTTGTTTTCAAATTTATTCAGGCAAACCGATACTGTTCTATAAGTTCGGCAAGATATTTACGGTTTAAAGATGACGTTCAAAAAATTATCCAGAATCCTGATGATCCCTTTGATCAGTCTGCTGGTTATATCTGCTGCGGGCTACTTTCTTCCGGCGGCTATGTATAAATCATTCGAAAAAGATTTCGGCAATGATAAGGGGAAAGCGCGTACGCCCGCTGTTAAAGATTCGGTTATCGTCGATTCATTTTACAGTCTGAACCAGGCTCTTAACGGCAAACAAATCCCCGGATACATTAGAAAGGATCTAAGGATAGTAAATGTTTTTTATTATTCGTTCGACGGGAAAATACACGAAGGCCAGGTAGTTATACATAAAAATCTGGTAGCAGACATAAAAAAAATTTTTGCTTTGATGAGAAAAGAAAAATTTCCGGTTGCCAAGGCTATACCCGCTGTTAAATACGGGTGGTCGGATAAACTTTCAATGCTCGACAACAATACATCGGCGTTCAATTACAGAGATGTAAAAGGTACCCGTCTCCTTTCCGCCCATGCTGCCGGAAGGGCCATCGACATAAATCCTTTTTTAAATCCGCAGATTAAGCACAACAAAGAGTTTCCCGCCGGCGCTTCTTATAATCCGGCAAAGCCCGGAACAATAACACGTAATTCTTTTCTTGTAAAAGCATTTTTAAAGATGGGATGGCAATGGGGAGGCTCATGGACTACTACAAAAGACTATCAGCACTTCGAGAAAAGATAATTTTAAACACCTCACCCATTGCAGCAAAGTCGTTTGATGTCTTTTTATTTCAGCATCTTAATAAAGTCGAGTTCTATTTTTTCTTCGCAGAAAAAAGGTTCGCCGAAATGTTTACCTATCTGGAAGCCGTAAAACTTGGCCCTGGCTTCCACGTAGCTAATAAACTCCGGCCGGCTTATAAATGTTTCCGGCTCCTGGCTGCGGGGGTTGTGAAACTGAGAGTCGTATGATTTTACTGCCTTCATTTTGGTATCGAAACTTTCCGTAATATCCATAATAAACGACGGCTCGAATGTGTAAGTCTGCATGTAATAATAAAGTTTATTCGGCCTGAAAGCTTCCTGTACCACCTCTTTATCAAATGTTTTCACCTTAGCCAGTCCCGTAGAAAACATAGCTTCCTTAACGAGTTTGCTTGCGTCGATATGGTCCGGGTGTCTGTCGTTGAAATAAGGAGCGAATATCAATTTCGGCCGGTAGCGTCTGATCGTCATAATGACTTTCATCAAATTTTCTTTTGAGCGCTGAATATTTCCGTCTGGAATCTGAAGGTTTTCCCTGACTGCCGCTTTAAGCACAATTGCGGCTTGAAATGCCTCTTTCTGCCTTAATTCGGCTGAACCTCTAGTACCTAACTCACCGCGAGTAAGGTCAATCATCCCCACTTTTAAGTTATGAGCAGTTAACCTGGCAATCGTTCCCCCCATTGACAGTTCGGCATCATCCGGATGCGCGGCGAAAACAAGTACGTCTAAATTCATATAAATTATTATGATTTAATTTTTAGGATTGTAGAATTAGTAATGATGAAATTAACAATTTTTTATTTTGGATTCCATCATTTAAATTTTAAAAATATTTCTGCGAGGAGTTTTAGAAGGAATGTCGTATATTCCTCAGTGTCCGGTTTTGCTGCCGGTTTGAAGGCCGGTAACTCCGCCGAAGGCAGCAAAAAATGCTTCCTTGAATCAATTCGTACGTATTAATAAGCGGTAAACAAAAATAGTGAGGGAAAAAGAATGATTTTAAAATTAATTTTAACGGGAGTTATCTTCGCGTTCGGATTGGTAAACCTTTTCTCGCAGGAGAAAAAGAAGGCCTTCGTTAACGGAAAGATTTATACTGTTGACAAAAAAATGCCGCTGGCTGAAGCTGTGGTAACGCAGGGGAAAAGAATTATTTTTGTCGGGACCGGAGAGGAAGCAAAAAAATATATTGACGGAAATACCGAAGTGATCGACCTAAAAGGAAGACTGATGCTTCCCGGATTTATAGACGATCACGCGCATTTTATTAGCGGCGGATTTTACTTGCTGGGACTCGACCTCCGCCCCGCCCGGTCTACCGATGAATTTAAATCCATCTTAAAAAAATATGTGGAATCTCATGAAGGCAAGTGGATAACCGGCGGCAACTGGGATCATGAAGCCTGGGAATCGACGGATCTTCCTACAAAAGAAATGATCGACGGTTTCACTACAAATACTCCTATATTCATCGACCGGTTCGACGGCCACATGGGCCTGGCAAATTCATATGCTCTTAAACTTGCCGGAATAACTAGGGATACAAAATCCCCCGACGGCGGCACTATTGTGAAAGACCCCAAAACAGGCGAACCGACCGGCATTCTTAAAGACAACGCGATGTCGCTTATTTATTCTATCGTGCCGGATGCCAATGAAGATGAAGTTTATAAAGCAGCTGTTGCCGCGCTCGTGGAAGCGAAAAGATACGGCGTAACAAGTGTACAGGACATTACGTATCCCAGAGATTTAATTGCATATCAAAAATTGGAAAAAGAAGGCAGGCTTACATGCAGAATATACACCAGACTTCCTGTTGCCGGATACAAAAACCTGGTCCGTTCAGGCGTCCGTTTTAATTTCGGCGACGATATGATAAAACTAGGCTCGCTCAAAGCTTTCGCCGACGGATCGCTCGGATCAAGCACCGCGTGGTTCTTCGATAAATACAATCAGGATACCACAACATTCGGCCTGCCGATGGATATAGTTACCGACGGGAGTCTTGAGAAGTGGGCCGTCGACGCCGATAAAAATCAGCTCCAGATTTCGACGCATGCAATTGGGGACAGAGCGAATTCCTACATGCTGGATCTGTTTCAAAAAATTTCGGACATGAATCCTGAATGGGACAGAAGATTCAGAATTGAACATGCTCAGCACGTGCGCTCAGCGGATGTAAATAGATTTGCGAAATTAAAAGTTATTGCTTCTGCTCAGCCTTATCACTGCATAGACGACGGCGCCTGGGCAGCGAAAAGAATAGGCCACGACCGCATTAAGGACGCTTACCCTTTCAAATCTTTCATTGATGCCGGAGTCACTCTCTGCTTCGGAAGCGATTGGACCGTTGCTCCAATCAATCCGTTGCTGGGCATTTACGCTGCTGTAACTAGAAGAACGCTCGACGGTAAAAATCCAAACGGCTGGATACCCGAGCAGAAAATAAGCGTTGAAGAGGCGATAAAAGGATACACGATCAACAACGCTTTCGCCGCTTTCGAAGAAAACGATAAGGGAAGTATTGAGCCCGGCAAGCTTGCGGATTTGGTTGTACTTAGCGACGATATTTTATCCGTCGATCCGGTAAAGATAAAAGATGTTGAAGTTGAAATGACCGTGTTTGACGGGAATGTAATTTATCAAAAATAATTCCATCGAATGCCTTTATGAATCGACGATGTTTTTAAAACGCTGCATTTATAAAGGCATTTTTATTATTTAGATGCGCGGAGCACAACAGCTATCCATTCGTCCATTTTTTTTATTTCTAATATCTCAAATCCTAGTTTGGAATAGCCTTCAGTGATTTCTTTTTCATCAGTATAAAGCAGGCCGGAAAGTATTACAATTCCGCCTTCTTTAATTCTTTCCCTTATTCCGTTTGATATCGAAAGGAGAATATTCTTTTGAATGTTGGCGAAGATGAAATCGAAATTATTTTTGGTTACATCTTTTAATTCCCCTATTCTAACTTCAACCTTCTCTTCTACGCCGTTCAAAGCGCAGTTCTCTTTGCCGTTATCATAACACCATTCGTCGTTGTCTACGGCAACCGCGCCGGAAGCGCCGAGCTTTACGGCTGCTATGGCTAGCACAGCCGTGCCTGATCCGACATCCAGCACCCTGCTTCCCGGACTAAGATACTTTTCGGTAAGATTAAGAACCAGCTTCGTCGTCTGATGTTCTCCTGTACCGAAAGACATTTTGGGATCGATAGTAATTACTATCTGCCCTTCTTTCGGACTGTAATCCCGGAAAGTCGGTTTGATGACCAATTTATCTGAAACTTCAATCACGTTGATGCTTTTTTCCCATTCTTCATTCCAGTTTTTTTCTTCAAGAAGATATTCTTCCACATTAAACCGGATGAGAAGTTTTTCGTCCGCAAGTTTCTGAAGCTGAGATGTAATATCATTTATCCCTACGCCGCTCTGCTCGCCGGCAAAAACTTTAACACAGTTTACTTCCTCATTAATACCGTCGATATTCAGCTCCCACAGGAGACTGCTGACTGCCTCAACATTAAAAGGTTCGAAAGTAACCGTAAATTCTTTATAAAATTTCATGCTGTAATTCTTACTTTAGTTTTAGTCAAGAGTTAAACTTCAGCGAATAAATTAATTCGGTTAGTACATCGCCGAGCTGCTGAAGAGTGGGCTTCCCGATATTATCCATTGTATCGTGTTCTGAATGCCAGTAATTTCTTCTTTTAATTGCCGAATGCGCTCCAACAAGATCCGCATCTATGATGTCAACGGCAGTCAGTCCGCCCTGATTGAGCGGAATGTGATCGTCATATATCGCCGGGCCTTCTGTCTGAGAAAAGACCGATGAATTCTGCCGCGCTGCAATTCCCCAGATCATATTTACAACGTTAGGCGCATACTGAAGCGAATAGGCTTCTTCGGCAAAAGTCGCCTGTTTGTCACCCACAAGATCAAGCAGAACAGTAAACGCCGGATTTATCTTGAACGGATAATTCGCTGCAAAGTATTTTGAGCCGAGACAGAAATTATTCAGATCGTTTTCCTTACCGTAATCTTCACCGTCGAAGAAGACCAGATCAATACCGAAATTAACACGCTTCGATTTTAACATGCGCGCGATTTCAAGAAGGACCCCGCAGCCGCTTGCGCCGTCGTTAGCGCCGAGTATAGGCTGATTTCTCTTTTTCGGATCAACGGCGTGCTCGGCCCTCGGACGCGTATCCCAGTGAGCGCAGAAAATAATTCTATGACGGCTCTGCGGATTAAATCTGGCTATGATGTTCGTCAGTTCAAGCTTCGCTCCGTCATAGCCGGGATAAACAAATGACTGCAGCGAGACTTCATCGGCATATCTTTTTAGTTCGTTCTGAATATAATAAAGAGTTTTCTTATGTCCTTCCGAACCCGGATTACGGGGCCCGAAATCAACCTGCGCTTTTATCTGGTTATACGCGTTATCAGAATCGAATTTGGGGATACTGCCGCTCTTCTGAAGTTCATATAACGGCTTGGATTCGTTCACTGTCTTTTTCTCGCACGAACTGAAAACGAACATCAGTAATGCCAAAATAAAAATCGATATGTATTTAGATCCGAGAATGCTATTCGTCAATTTAATCTTCATTAATATCCTACAAGTATATTGCATATCTGATCCTGGAAAGCTCTTCCCTCCGACGCGCTCCCGGTATAGTTCTGCACCAGCATTGAGAAAGCAATCAGATGGCCGTTATCGGCGGTAAGATAACCTGAGATGCTGCACACTCCGCTTAGAGTGCCGGTCTTAGCGTGAACGTTACCCTGCGCAGGTGTATTGATCATTCTATTATTTAATGTACCGTCAACTCCGGCAATCGGGAAAGAATTATAGAGTATCTTGTATAATGTTGGCTTTTCATTGTAAATATACTTTAGCACCGACAGCAGCAGCTGAGCCGAGATCAAATTATAATGCGAAACGCCGGAACCGTCGACTATTCTATAATCCGCGGGATTCATGCCGGAGAGAGTTATTAAGCTGTCGACCATTTTAATTCCGTTTTTCGCGGTAGCGGGTTTCCCGAAAAACTGTGCCGCAACCGCGTACAAAGACATCTCCGCGCCGAGGTTATAACTGGATTTGTTCAGATTGTCGATTATGTTTTTGTACGGCCTTTCAAAATCAAAAAGTTCTTTAGCGTAATCAGGCGTTTGAGAGAAAAAATTTCTGCCGCCGACACTTATCTTCGCACTGTTTAAAGCATTTCTAAACAAAGTTAAAAAATAACTCTGCGGATCGTATACATTTACTCTCAGCGTATCCTGCAGTGAATCGGGAACTGCGGCATCGGGGATATTGCCTTTTATAAGGAGCGTATTTTTTCTATTTATCCAGTCGCGGTCCAGAGTAACAGTGTTCTGCGAATCGCTTGGTACGGTAACTGAGTAGTTTTCCACGTTGAAGAAACAGCTTTCAGGCACGAGCGTTACTTGGCCCTTGCCTCCTAACTTACCCGGTTTAACAATAATTCCAATTGAATTAGTATTTATATCCAGCGGAGTAAGATAAGGCGCGTCTGTTGAAGGATCATCGTCCCACATCCATCCTTTTCCCCAGAAGAGCGAATCCATCATCGATACGTCGCCGAAAATATTTCCTGTAATTTCCTTTATGCCCTTCTCTTTTACAGCCGAAGCTAAAGAATCAATATCGGCGGTGGTAAAGTCAGGGTCGCATCCGCCGGCTACGAAAAGATCACCGTAAAGAATGCCGTTCAGAATTTCGCCGGTATAATAAAGCGAAGTTTTAAATTTATAATCCGGACCTAAAAACACCAGCGCCGTTGAGGTAGTAAGTATCTTTAAATTAGATGCGGGTTTAAGAAGAAGTTTTTCGTTGCGCAGATAGATTGTCTGCCGGGCTGTTAGATCGTAAACGTCTATTCCCATCGCCGTCGATTCAAAATATTTGTTTGATAAAACAGAATCGATCTGCGACTTAACATTCTGCAGCCTGCTTTGCGCGAAAACCTGCGATGCGATTAATAAAGCGAAAAGAATTGATTTTAGTTTCATTTGTTCAGTTGATTTTTTGCGATGAAAAAGTAAAAGAAGAACTCCGGGGAAGATTAATTGAGTTTAATCCGTGCCGAATGTTTTTCGTATTTTATATGCTAATTAAAATAATGAGAGAGTGCCGTATTAAAAATACTGTCTTACTCTAAACTCGGCGCCTACTTTTTCTTCAACAACAGTTCTTGCGCGCTCTATATCAACCTCGTCCATCGTAATAACCGTCATTACAACCTTTTCGGTATACTTCTTAGCGCTTCGTGCAAAGTTTATCATCTCATTGAAGAAACGGGTTTCAAGTCCCATCAGTTCTGCATACTGCCTAGGATCGGCAGAGTTGAAGCTGATGGAAATCGAATCGATAAGGCCGTTAAGCTCAGGAGTAATGTCTCGTTTATTAATAAAACTGCCGTGACCGTTTGTAATTAATCTCGTACGGCCTTCGTTATCTTTAACGTATCTGGCAACCTTCTTCACAACATCCCATCTTAGCGTGGGCTCGCCGTATCCGCAGAAGACTATTTCCTTGTACTGACGCGGATCGCCGATTTCTTTAATATAAACTTCGGCTTCCGGCTCCTGACTTTTACCCATCTTCAGGTTGTAGCCGCTTATTACAGCGTCTCCGTTGCGGTCGCAGAAAGAACAGTCGGCGTTACATCTGTTTGTTACGTTTATATAAAGCGAGTTCCCGATTTTATAAGTAAAGCTTGTTTCCGGTTTGCTTCCGATGCCGAACATTCTGAACACGTTGTATGAAGTTACCCTGGCAACATCTTCGGAATTTAGATGATGAATCTCCGCGAGTTTTTCGGCGACAAGTTTTACGTAAGCAGGTTCATTCCTTTTTCCGCGGTGAGGTTCGGGCGTCATAAACGGCGAGTCAGTTTCAAGCATTACGCTTTCCAAACTCAATGCCGCAGCCGTTTCTCTGAGCGAATCGGATTTTTTAAAAGTGATATTTCCGGTGAATGAGACAAAGTGATTCATCCTTACAAGTTCTCTTGCGTTTTTTGTAGAACCGCTGAAGCAGTGGAACTGCGCCTTCAATCCCGAATCGCAGTAGCTTTTAATTATCTCCATCATGTCGTCGTCAGATTCGCGGTTATGAACTACGATGGGCTTATTTAATTTAAGAGCCAGCTCAATCTGAGCCTTAAATGCTTCTATCTGCTTTTCTTTAGGAGAGAAGTCATAGTAATAGTCAAGACCTATCTCGCCGATCGCAACAACTTTCTTATGCGAGGCAAATTCTTCGATCTTAGCGATCAAAGAATCATCCCAGTCTTTAGTCTCGTGAGGATGAATTCCGACCGCGCCGTACATGAAATCATATTTGTCGATTAGTTCAATAACTTTTTTAGAAGTCTCAATATCAGTGGCCGGTACTATAATATTGTGAACCCCCGCTTCTTTTGAGCGGGCGATCACTTCGTCAAGTTCCCCCTCAAAATTCGGATAAAAAAGATGCGCGTGCGTATCTATAAACATTGCGTCCGCTTCCCCTCTCGATTTCTCCGGGGAGAATTCAAGATTTAGAATTAGAAAAAATTAATATCGATTCAATTATAACAAAAATTCCAGACTTAAAGAATAATTCCGGATCGGCGCAAGGTTGCCTATTAGTTCTACGTAGTTGTAGTTTAATACATTGTTCGCGTTGAAATTAATTTTTACAGGCGAGTCAAATAGATTTAATTTATAGCCTGCTCTGAGATCAAGCACATAAATCGGAACCCGCTTGCGGCCGTCTCTTACAAGCCCTAGATCAGCAAGTTCAAAATCCATCTGCTCCACTCTGCTTGAATAACGGAAATCAGCACCTAAATCAAGATTAGAATAATAGTAATCGGCGCTTGCTATAACGGAGTTGCGGGGACGGTATTTGAGAGCCTGATTTGTCTGAAGATCTCTTGCCCATAGATATAAATAATTGACTGAAAGTCTCAGCTTATCATCGAGTAATGAAGTCTTCGCATTGAGCTCCGCGCCTTGTATACGGGCCCTTGTAAGATTCTGAAATCTTACGAGGCCGTCTGTAGGATCACCTCCGGGCTCAATAAAATCGTAATATTCGTTCTGAAAAACAGCTGCGTCAAAATTCAAATAAGCATTAATAGTATAATTCGCTCCGACCTCAAATGTCCAGTTCCGCTCCGGTTTTAGATTCGGATTCGGTTTGATTGTAATACCGCCGGCATAAGTAGAGGTAAACGCCTCAGCCAGCGACGGCGCTCTAAAGCCTGTACCGAAGGATGAGCGCAGAATTAATTTGTCGTTTAATTTATAATTGATTCCGGCTTTTGGCGAAAGCGCGCTTACTCCTATATTGCTGCTGAGTTTGCTGTAGTCGTATCTAATTCCAGCCGAAAGCCGAAGCGCTGTATCAATAGTAAAGTCGGCTTGCGAGTAAGCACCGGCGCCGTAAGAATCGGGGTTGCCGAATATATTCGATTTTACTTTATCTGCTGTCGCTTCTACGCCAGAAACAAGCATTAAATTTTTAGATACGCTCGCATTCATCTGCACTTCAAGCCGGAAAAGATTTGAAACCGAAGTATCGAACGAAGCTGTCTGGTCCCACCAGTCTGATCTGTAATAGCTGGCCTTCACATTCATGAAGAGGGATTCATTAATTATCTGCTTGTAAATAGCTCCGAACATGTACCTGTCAGAATTGACTCTCTGCCCCTGATCTGCATCTGGCGGTACAAGCGCATGCCTTGAATCTTTCCAGTAAAGAAAA
>JBJKTB010000346.1:0-3921 GCA_046703345.1 Ignavibacteriaceae bacterium | reverse complement strand
GCTGTATAATTTATCAAGATTTTGACGATAATAACAGGCAGCAGGTAAAATAAAAATTTTTTTATTTATCTTTGCTAAAATGAAACTATTGTAGTGCCATCTATTGTTGTGACAAAAAAAAGAGAATCCGGATGCGGGAAGTGTTAAACTCAAAAATAAAATATCCTAAAATATATTTACTGCTATTCCCGCTGATCTGTATAGTTCTAATTATTATTACTTTTCTCTGGGGCAATCAATCCGCTTTATTATCAAACCCGCTTGTAACTGCAGCAATACTAATCTTAATCAGCACAGGCGTTTTATTTTTAATCTTACAAGAAAAGCAATTCGAAAGGCGTGATCAAGCAAAAACAAGAAGGGAGGAGAGCCGAAAGCCGCTTCAGGGCAACTTTGAGAAGCTGCTTCGAAATGCAAATGATGTAATCTTTATATCAGATGAAAAGGGAGATTTAACTTTCATAAATCAAAAAGTAATAGATGTTTACGGTTATTCGGAAGAAGAGATTCTCGAGTTAAACGTAAAGGACATACGCGCCGATTCAAGGCCATTTGATATGGCCGAGTTCAAGAAGATGGAACAAAGAACAGGGGGATTCATATTTCAAACACGGCACAAAAAGAAAGACGGTTCGAGCTTTCCGGTGGAAATAAGCGCGCAATTAATAGAAATTGACGGAAAGACGTTAATGCAGGGATTTGTGAGGGACATTTCCTCACGCATTGAAGCTGAGAAAAAGATCACGCAGTTTAACAGGATTTACTCTGTACTAAGCAACGTTAATCAGATGATAGTAAGAGTGAAAGATAAATCGACGCTTTTCCGCGAAGCCTGCGAGATAGCCGTAGGTGACGGCAAGTTCAGAACGGCCTGGATAGCGCTTCAGGACCCGGCTACAGGAAAGTTGAATATTGTATCGCAGGCGGGGTACTCCGGCAAATACATTAAAAAATTGAAAACCGCATTCGACAATCCAGAAAAATTAAGCGGTGCGGCCAGATACAGCCTTGAAAACTGCACATATCAGATTTACAATTACAGCGATGATGAATCACCGGCCGGTGAAATAAAAGCGGCGGCATTAAAGGACGGCTACTCGTCTATGGCGACGTTTCCGCTTATAAGCGCTTCTAAGGCAATCGGAATAATCGGATTATATTCCGAGCAAGATAACTTTTTTACCGAGGATGAGGTAAAGCTTTTTGAGGAGATGGCGAGCGACATTTCGTATGCCATAGAATTTCTTGACAACGAAATAAAGAGGACAGAAGCAGAAAAAGCGCTGCAGGAAAGTTTTGAAAGGTACAAAGATCTCTTCGAAAACAATCCTATCCCGATGTGGATATATGATGAGGACAGTCTTAAAATTATAGATACAAACAAAATATCAACACTTCAGTACGGTTACACAAAAGATGAGTTTTTATCCATGGATCTGACCGGGCTTCATGCTGAAGAAGAGATACCATTTTTGAGAGAAATAGTTTCACAGCGCGATAAAGTCATTCGTCATACTGATAAAATACGCCATAAGAGGAAAGACGGTTCATTTTTCTATGCCGAAGTAAAATCGACAAGGCTTCCGTTCGACGGAGAAAAAAATTACAGGATAGTGCTGATTAACGATATTACCGAAAAATTAAAGGCGGATGAGGCGTTAAGAGAGAGCGAAGAGAGGATGAAAGTTATTATAGAGGGCACGCCGCATCTCTTCTTCTATGTACAGGACGCGGAGGGGAAGATTAGCTACATATCTCCCTCCGTAGAAACAATGACGGGCCACAAGCCTGAGGAATGGATGGAAAGGAAGGACTGGTTTATAACCGATTCCGAGTTGAACAGGAAAGCCGTAGAGAGCACTCACGCGCACTTGAGGGGAGACTTCAGCGAGAACAAGACATTAGTTGAAATAAAGCACGCTGACGGGAGTCTGATTTATTTGGAAGCCTATGAATATCCAATAATCAGCAACGGAAATATAACCGGGCTTCAAGGTGTAGCGCACAATATAACTGAGAAAATAGTTATGGAGAAGGCGTTAAAAGAAAGCGAAGAGCGCTGGCATTTCGCGCTTGAAGGAAGCAACAACGGCGTATTCGACTGGAATATAACAACAAACGAAATATTCTTTTCCAGGCGCTGGAAGGAAATGCTCGGATATAAAGACCATGAGTTTAAGAATAATTTTTCCGAATGGGAAAAGAGAATTCATCCGGAAGACAAGGAAAATATATACAGGGAACTGAATAAACATTTAAGCGGCGAAACTCCATTTTATATAAGTGAACACCGAATGCTGCACAAGGAAGGCGGTTACAGATGGATACTGGCGCACGGTAAAGTTGTGTCCTGGGCGGCGGACGGAAAACCGGAGCGAATGGTAGGGACGCACACCGACATTTCCGCAAGGAAGAAGTTTGAGGAGGATTTAAGAATAAGCGAAGAAAAATACAGATCGCTGTTTGAGAACACGATGGTAGGCGTATACAGAACCACGCCCGACGGCAGGATACTTCTCGCGAATCCGGCTCTTCTTAAGATGCTCGGCTACACTTCATTTGATGAACTGGCGCCCAGGAATCTGGAAGAAAAAGGCTACGAACCTCAATATAACCGATCGGCTTTCAGGGACACAATAGAAATGAACGGAAAAGTTACAGGATACGAGTCGGTCTGGACAAAATCCGACGGCAGCAGAATACATATTCGTGAGAACGCAAGGGCGATAAAGGATAAAGACGGGGAGACGCTTTATTACGAAGGCATAGTAGAAGATATCACAGAGAAGAAAAAGGCGGAGGAAGAGCTTGTAAAATTAACGAGCGCGGTTACGCAAAGTCCGATAAACATTTTAATTACAGACAAAGACGGATATATAGAGTACTGCAATCCCAGACTTACCGAAGTAACCGGCTATACCATAGAGGATTTAAAGGGAAAGACGCCGAGAGTATTCAAATCCGGCACCAAATCGGATGAGGAGTACAAGATATTATGGAAAACAATATTGAGCGGCCAGCAGTGGAGCGGAGAACTTTTTAACAAGAAGAAAGACGGAACTTTTTACTGGGCATCGGCTTCCATATCGCCGGTAAAGGACAAGGACGGAATAATTACGCATTTTGTGGCGATAGAAGAAGACATTACCGAGAAGAAAAGGAACCTGGAGGAATTAATAATCGCAAAAGACAAAGCGGAGGCTGCGAATAAAGCCAGGGATCTTTTTCTGGCGAATATGAGTCATGAGCTGAGAACTCCGCTAATAGGAATACTTGGTTATTCTGAGATGCTAGCGGATCAGCTGACCGGCGAAGATAATATAGAGATGGCCAAAGGGATAATGCGCGGCGGCAACCGTCTTCTAAAGACGCTGAATCTGCTGCTTGACATTACGAGGATTAAATCGGACAAAATGGAGCTGCATATTGAGAACAAGAACATAGCGGAGGAGCTTGAGCTTGTATTTAACATGTTTAAGGGGATAGCAAGGGAAAAGAAACTTGAATACTCGATGCAGCTTTTAAGTGAAAACTTGACGGCGAGAGTCGATTCGAACATGCTGATGATTATTCTTGAGAATCTGGTGAACAACGCCGTTAAATTTACATTAAAGGGCAGAATACTGTTAAGCGCCGACAGAGCGGGAGACAAAATTATTATTAAAGTATCAGATACAGGTATAGGCATAGATAAGAAGAATTTCGAGCAGATATTTGAAGAGTTCAGACAGATAAGTGAGGGAATCAACAGGGAATTCCAGGGAACCGGGTTAGGATTAGCAATATCCAAGAAGTACGCGGAGATTTTAAAAGGTACAATCGAAGTAGAAAGCAAACTAGGCGAAGGCACTGCTTTTACATTAAGTCTTCCCGCGGTTTAGAGCCTGCCGTTTTTAATTCTTAAAATAATCTCATCTAAAT
>JBJKTB010000345.1:0-3802 GCA_046703345.1 Ignavibacteriaceae bacterium | reverse complement strand
ACTGTATGAAGCCCGAACCTCTTACCCGGATAATTTGTAGCGTAATTGTCTACCCACACTAACGGGAGATATTCTCCGGTTAAATTGGCATTAAAAACCAGTGAATCATATCCCTGCGCAACTTCCTTCCAGTCGCGCATCAAATACGGCGAAGGCATGTTGGGCATCTGATCTATTTTTGGTATACTTATCTGCTGTGAATATATCCCGGGTGTCATAAATAAGATTAGCGTTATTATTATTGCAAAATATTTTCCTGTTGTAATCTTAGGGCAGGATGAAGAATCCATCTCAACAATACCTTTCTGCAGACTATAAATTATTTGAAGCGAAGCTTACAGTTCCTTTTATTTTCTGCTATTGTAGTATTTCATCAATAATTTTCTTGCATGAGGATTTTTCTCTATGGCAAACAGCGACAGCAGAGCCTCTATTGTTGATTCCGCGCCGGAATTTTTATTAATCTCGGTTGCGCTTATAATTCCGTCGTAGCAAACTCCCGTTTCAGGATTGTACATATGCGTTCCGGCAATATTTTTTCCAAGAAGCCACATTCCGGCCTCCGCCGCCGTCTCGGCAGCCTTATTGTCACCCGTTGCTTTACTAAATGCCAGAGCAGCAAAAACTATAGGGCGAATTCCGTAAGCGATCTGGGAATACTTTAAGGTATCCTTCATCGCATATTTTGCGCCCTTCTTCTCTAAAGTAAAATCGTTAAAATATCCCGCATGTATCAGATAAGGATAAAAATTATCTATTTCCTTTCCTGCGGCTTTGAGATAAGCGGGTTTCTTAAACAGCTTCCACGCCTGCATTAAAGCGTCGGACTGACTGTTGCCCCACATATGCCATGTGTTTTCCCAGCTTAAAAATACTCCGTACGGAAATTCATTTTTACTTCCTGCCTGCATCTCCATAATTCCTTTGCAGAGCCGCTCAATTGTATTACGTATGTTTTCGTCTTTTGTGATTCTGTAATAATCCGAAAGTCCAATTACCAGTAACGCTGACTGGTCTGCCGCGCTTCCGTAAGGGAGCCAGTTAGGCATATCTATTCCGCCGTATTCCTTATTTCCGTTTCCTTCGCTGCTTTTAAGCCAGCTCAGCGTTGCCGATACTGCTTTGTCAAGATGTAATTTTATTTCTGCCGCTAAAGGCTTATCAATTCGGGAGAATAAAATTTGAGCCTTGCCGAGAGCCCAGATAGCTCTCCATGACCACCAGTTGGGCTCCGCAACGCTCGTTTTGTAAGTTGTGTCTTTTGTAAAATCATTCCAGATAAAATTGTAGAAGAAGCCGCTCTTCGACTGCATATAAATTAAAAAGTTCGTCAGGCCCTTTATTTTATTCAATACATTTTTATCGTGTGTCTCCCTGAAGTATTCGATATAAAATATTTCCGCTCGCGCTGCATCGTCTACACATGCTATACCTTCACCTTTTGCCTCTACGTATTTATAGTCAGGATAATCGGCATATATATGTATGATACCCATTTCTTTTCCGTTGACTGAGATCTTCTGATATAAATAGTCGAGATGCGAAGTGTTGACAAGATCAAATTTCTTTTGCTTCTGTGCAAAAGAATTCATTCCGGGAAAGGGAATTATTAGAATGAATATCAATAATATCAAATTTATGTTTTTACGCCCGATCTTCATTTACCGTTGCTCCTCAGCTACTTAATGATTTCGAATATATTTTTAATTATTCAGACAGAGCGACAAAAGATAATCTGCGGTTGTTGTCGCAAGACAAACATTTGTATCGGCGCCTGAATAATATATCTTTATCTCTCCGTCCGGTTCGGCAATCCATCCGTTCGAGAAGACTACATTGCCTACATCTCCTATTCTTTCGTAGTCCTTGTCTGGGGAAAGTATAGGTTCCGAATATCTTCCCTTTACTATCCACGGCTTTTCAAGATCAAGTAGCATTATGCCGAGTTTGTAAAGAGTGCTTATGCCGAAACCTCTTACACCGTGATATAATACAAGCCATCCTTCTTTTGTTTTTACGGGCTGAGCCGCTATGCCTATCTTATCCGCTTCCCATGAGCCGGGCCTGGGTTCTGTTAAAAATTCATAACCGCCCCAATGCAGAAGGTCGGGACTCTTGGCCAGCCATATATCATGCCTGCTCTCGGCGGAAGGCCTGTCGAAACGACAGTAGCTGCCGTTAATTTTTTCTGGGAACAGCGCGCAGTCTTTGTTCGATGGTTCTGTTATCGGGCCTAGCACTTTAAATTTCTTAAAATCCTCTGTCTCTGTTAGTATAACCAGCGGCATGTATTTTGAATATCCGGTGTACGTCAGATAATATTTGCTGTCTATCTGCGTTATCCTCGCGTCCTCTATTCCCCACTCAACATATTTAAAGTACTCTCCGTGGTCATCAGGAGTAAGACAGGGTTTGCTCTCGGTCTTAAATTTTACGCCGTCTTTGCTTCTGGCTAGAAGGAACGACGATCTTCCGGTAGGCATCTCCACTCTTGTTAAAAGAATATATTCATCCCCCATTTTTACGGCGCCTGAATTAAAGATGCTGTTCACCTTAAAGGGAACATCCTCTTTAACCAGAATCGGATTTTTGTCGTATTTTATGATTCCCATTTGCTGATTCCCTTATTAAATAATTTCATCAACGAATTGTTTACAGAGGCTGCGCAATATGTTTATTGCTCTTAATGTGAAAGGAAATTGGAGATGCTGATTGTTTATTTTCATTCATCGCTCCAGCACTCCAATATTCCAAAATTCAAAATTATAGCTCAATAAAGTCTTCTTGCGCAACTTCAGTTATTTATTAATCCCCTTCATTTCTTCCAATAGTTCTTTTATGCCGGCACTCGCAAACCTGCTTGCAGAATCCGACATGGCGTATGGGATGATCAATTCGCCGTTATGCTCCATATAGCCGCAAGTGTAGAGTACGTTAGGAACATAGCCTTCTCTTTCATCCACATTGGTTGCTAAAAACGGCTCTTTCAGCCTGCCTATTATTTTTGACGGATCATCTTTATCCAGAAGATAAGCTCCCAGATAATATCTTCTGAACGCTCCGACAGAATGTGTTATTAAAAGCCAGCCGTTCTCTGTTTCAATAGGTGATCCGCCGTTGCCCATCTGAGTGTATTCCCAGTATTCATTAGGAGTCTGCAGCAGCTCGTAATCTTCCCATCTGTATAAATTATCGGAATACATTATCTGCATGTTTTCTCCTCCCTGCCTGGATATCATAACGTATTTCCCGTTTACTTTCCTGGGGAAGAGAGCCATGCCTTTATCTCTAACTGCGCTGCCGTGAAGCGTTCTTATTTCAAATTTTAAAAAATCTTCAGTCTCAATTAATTGTGTTCTGAACGACTTCCCGTTGTATGCTGTATAAGTGCCGTAATATTTTTCAGAAACGTCGTCATTCTTAAACTTTACAAACCTGACATCCTCCATGCCGACCGATTCGCTTCTCGACCACGGGAATATTACCCTCTCGGAAATCTCAGTGTTTTTGTCGAATGTAATGTCGTAGTTTGTATTTGCTATATCCAGCAATGCCTCTGCGAATGCTTTTTCTGATTCGCCGGCGTTTCCGCTGTTGAGCAAAGGCATCAGGACATATTCAATTTCTTCAACTGTAAATACTTCGGGAAGTTTTAATTCATCAAAATATCTTTCCGCTGATTCAATTCTTTCCTCAATAAATTTTCTGTTGAATATTATTTTCTCAGTTTTTACCGGCAGTTCTGCGTAGCGTGAGCTCTTGTCAAATTTAACGGAACCGCCTTTCCCGATTACTCCTGCCC
>JBJKTB010000344.1:0-6424 GCA_046703345.1 Ignavibacteriaceae bacterium | reverse complement strand
GTTTAAGGAGAACAAAAAACTGCTGCATGAAAAACTCATGCTGCCTGAACTATCATATCTCTTATAAGATTCAAGATGAGAGTTTTGACGGGATCTAAATTTTATTCCGCTGCTTACGATGCTTTCTTCATCTTCTTCAAAAGACTCATAGGTAAGATTGAAATCCATTTTCTCAAGAAATAAGTACGACTGAAAAATAAATCGCTTTATCGTCTCAATCAGGCTTTTATGTGCGTATATCTTTAGAGGCCTTACTCTTCCCGCTAATTTCATCTGAACAATCAATGCTGCAAGCCCTGTATAATGATCCGGATGAAGATGGGATATTACGATTCCGTCTATCGCAGTGCAATTGATATTTAAGGCCAAAAGCGCTCTGGCAGCGCCGTCGCCTGCATCCACCAGCAGTTTATAATCATCATCAGATATCAGAAAAGACGAATGATATCTTTTAATCGATGTCTTCCCCGAACCGGTACCTGTAAAAATAATTTCCAATGTTAACGCAGCGGATTTGTGTTATTATTTTTCAAGCTTCACTACTCTGCCTTGAAGGTCGAATTTGGTATTGATCAGCTTAAGAAACTGCTCAGCATCGTCGTTGTTTACAAATTTTCCGACATATACTATTTGAAACGCAGTTCCTGCTACAGTCTTTTCCTCCACTCTGCTAGAATAACCTGCTTTCTCAAATTCCTTTTTCAGCTTATCGGCATTAGCCCCAACGGTAAACGCTCCCGCTTGAATAGTATAACCGTACTCTTCTTTATCTTTAGAAACGGCTTTTTTATCCTTAACTTCTTTCTCGCCGCTTTCTTCTTTCTTTAATCCGATCACCGGATTGTCTTTCGGCGGGATTTTTTTCTTCGCTATATCTAAATAAGGCGAGTCAGGGTAGTCTGTTTTAAGTTTGTTCAGGTACCCCGCAGCAGCATTGAACATCCCTAATGAATAGTAATAAGAGTAGATCCTGTATAAAGCTGCGTCAGCATACCTGCTTCTAGGATAATTTTTAACAAGGTTCAGATAAATTGAAACGGCGGTCTCCCCGTTCTTAGCCAGTACCCCCTCGAGAAATTTAACTGAAGGACTATTGGGAAAATCTTTCTTCAGCTCAGGCAGTTTGGCTTCAACGCTTTGCAGATCCCCTCTCTCTATCTTCTTTAGATAAGATACAATATCAGTATCCTGAGCGTTAGCCGGATTCGTACAGGCGATTATTATGATTAATGCGGCTGTATAAAACAGAAAGTGATTTTTCATTTTAACCGTGCTTCTTTCATTCTTAAAGAACATTGACCAGGTGACAATGCCGTAAAAGAAGGATTGATTATGCACAGCAGTTAACAGCTCCGTATCTAAGCGGTGAGCGCAAGTTCGCCGCCGCCATCGTTCTTCTCGCCGAAAAGCGTTGCCGATGTGGCTCTGTTAATCTTTACTTTTACGTAATCCCCTTCTTTTATGCTTTCGTCAAACGGAATTATAACTACTTTGTTTGTGTCTGTTCTTCCCGATAAAAATTTATCGGATTTTCTGCTCAAGCCCTCAACAAGCACTACTTCTTCTTTACCTATAAGTTGCTGATTCTTCTCAAAAGAGATCTGCTGCTGAAGCTCGATAATTTCCTGAAGACGCTTTGTCTTAATTTCATCCGGCACGTCGTCGTTCATCTTGTATGATTTTGTCCCTTCGCGCGGAGAATATTTGAACATGTAAGCTCCGTCGTAGCGCACTTGCCTCATTATTTCCATTGTCATAACATGGTCTTCATACGTCTCGGTAGGAAAGCCGACTATTATATCAGTAGAAAAGCTTACTCCCGGAATTATAGCTTTCGCTTTTTCAATTAAATTAAGATAATGCTCAATTGTGTATGTCCTGTTCATCAATTCCAGTATTCTGTTAGAGCCTGACTGAACCGGAAGATGAATGTAATTGCATATATTTTGATGTTCGGCAATCGTATGTAATAATTTTTCCGATAAATCCTGCGGATGGGAAGTTGTAAATCTTATCCGCATATTCGCGTCAACCGATGCTGAAGCTGCAAGCAGATCGGCAAAATCCTTTTCCCCGTCAAGATAAGAATTAACGTTCTGGCCAAGAAGTGTTACTTCCCTGAAACCCCTGCGCGACAATTCACTGATCTCAGCGGTAACGGATTCAAGACTTCTGCTCCGTTCTCTTCCGCGCGTAAACGGCACAACACAGAATGTGCAGAACTTGTCGCATCCTCTCATTACCGAAATCCAGGCCTGTAGCCCGTCTTCTCGGTACGGAATTATATCGTCGTAGGTTTCCGTCCTCGAAAGTTTTACTCCGATTCCTTTGCCGCCGTTCAGCGCCGAATCAATAAACTCAGGCAGTCTTCTGTATTCATCAGGACCGACAACGAGATCAACTATTTTTTTCTCTTCGATCAGGTCTTTCCGAAGCCTCTCGGCCATACAGCCGAGTATTCCAACTACAAGCCCGGGATTCTCTTCCTTAAGATTCTTAAAATTCCCCAGTCTGCCGTAAATCCTCTGCTCCGCGTTCTCTCTTATGCTGCAGGTATTAAGCAGTACAACATCGGCATCATTAACGTCTTTAGTTATTTCGTAGCCGTTTCTCTTTACAATACCCATTACAAGTTCCGAATCCGCCGTGTTCATCTGGCAGCCGTAAGTTTCTATATATACGTTATTTCTCGTCATAAATTAAATGCTTTTTTCAAATTGTATTTAAACACTTCAAACGTTTTTCACTTTACCTGTTCACTTTCTTCCCATGCATCCATGCTTCACATGCATCCATGTATCCCGCTCATTCATGCTTGCATGCAATCTTCATTCATGCTTTAATTGACCTTTTCGTCCTTTTTCGGAGCCACGAAACCGAAGTGCTGATTCTGCGGCGCATCTACCGGTATCTCTCCGAATCTTGCTTCAAATTTATCGATGTTTTCTTTTAAAGCCTTCATCAGCATCTTTGCGTGCTGGGGAGTTGTAATTATTCGAGCGTGAACTTTTGCTTTCGGTACTCCCGGCACTATACGCGTAAAATCTATTATAAACTCAGCCGGTGAATGCGTAATGATCGCTAAGTTGGAGTAAATTCCTTCGGCTTCTTTTTCGCCGAGCTCTATGTTTATCTGCTGTCCTTGCGGAGGATTATTCTGATTCATTTTTTCCAATTCTAATTAAATACTATTAAAAAAATCAGCGAAAATCAGCCGGGTATGTGTTATTTGCGTGCTTTTACTAGATTTCCGCCGGTGCCCTAAAAATTGATAAATGCCGAAACCATCCTGCTTATTTATACAAGATAGTTTCGGCAAATTTAATTTCCGGATCTGTAAGATTCGTATTATTTGCGAAGTTTGTCCGCTTCTTTGAAAGCTTCGGTAGCCTTGTCCTGGTTACCTAAAATTGTGTAAACTCTGCCAAGAAGCTCCCACATCTGTGCGTCGTCACTCTTTACCTTTACCAATTTTTCCAGGTAAGGAAGAGCTTCCTGATATTTTTCTTTATATGACTGATCTACCGGCGCATTGGGATTAGCTTTGTTGCTGTCTTCGGCCACTTTATTGAGGTCTGCTCCCCACTTTACATAAGTAACTGCTAAGTTGTATAGCGCGTTCTGGTAATTAGGATCTATCTCAAGCGCTTTTTTAAACTGAGTCTCGGCCGACTGGTAGTCTTTTGCGCCTAATAAAAGTACTCCGTAATTGTAACGGTAATATTTGTTCTGCGGATCCTGCTCAACACCGGCTTTGAAGGCGTCTATAGCGACTTCAATTTTGTGCGCGCCTATGTAAGAGTTTGACAAATAAAGCAGAAGATCGGAATTATTCGGGAAGTTTTTTCTGCCGTCCTGAAGAACGGTTATAGCTTTGTTAAAATAATCCATGTAAGCCGTGCTATCTTCCACGTTCTTGGAATCCTGATACTTCGCTTTAAGCTTGGTCGCTTTATCGTAATAAATTTCACCGAGATATTTGTATCCGTCAAGTGAATGCTCTTTGTCTATCAGTTTCTGAAGCGGAGCGACCGCATCGTCGTAATTCTGTTCAGTCATATATACAAACGCAAGATTTTTATACGTATCGGCTGAATCCGGCTCCAGTTTAACTGCCGTCTTAAAGGCTTCGATGGATTTATCGAACATCACCGCCGCGCTGTCCTTATCCTTCTCGTTATTGCCTTTCTGGAAGTAGCCTACACCCTGGTTGAATAATTGAGCCCAGAAATATTTTCTGGAATCCTTAATGTTTTTCTCGTACTGGTTGCTTATAGCAGTCGACTTGTTATATGCGTCTATCATCGCGTCGTACTTGCCGAGCTCGCCGTCAACATATCCCATTAAGTAATATCCCTCATCGCTCTTGGGATTTTTCTGGACTTCCATCTCTAGTGCATCCAATGCTTTAGTGTAATTCTTCTGCTGGATATAAAGTTTGGCGCTTGTTATTTCCGTCGAAGCGCACTGAAATCCCGTAATGCCTAATCCAACCAACAATACGGCTATAATAAATAGTTTTGAACGGTGCATTATTTCTCCATTTGAAATCTTTTTTAGGCTTTAAAATTAGCATTTATCCCCTGTATAGTCAAGAAAAACGATATATTTAAGGGTATTTGAGAACTTCCTGTAAGCCCTTAAAAATATCGTTTTTCCTATTTTTCGGCAAGTTTACCGCTTATACTTTACTTCATTAGAATTAACTTCTTTGCAGCTACAAAACTTCCCGACTGAATTCTGTAAAAATAAATTCCGCTTTCCAGCTTTGAAGCATCGAACTGAATGCTGTAGTTGCCTGCGCTCTGGTCGCGGTTAACTAATGTTGCTACTTCCTTGCCCAGTATATTGTAAACTTTCAAAACAACCAATCCCGATTTAGGTATTGAGTAATAAATTGTGGTAGTGGGGTTAAACGGATTAGGGAAATTCTGCATCAGCCCGTAAGCTTTCGGTATTGTTGAATTGAAATAGTCGTCTACCGAAGTAACCGGCGTAATAGTAAAATCTGCGTCGCTCACATCGCTTACACTCGAATTTGTCGCGTCGCTTATCCTAACTAAGGCTTGCGCTGACGTAGTATCGGGAACTGTCCAGTTATAAGTCCCGCTGGCTGCCGGTGCTAATGCTGCTATTGTGCTCCAAGTGCTGCCGTTATTCAGGGAGTATTCTATTTTAACGTTTGTTACGTTAGTGCTGGTCCACGTTATAGGATGTACGGATTTCCCTTCCCAGCTCTCTCCGCCGTTGGGAGATACTACCGTAATTTTGGATGAGGCAGTTATTGTAAATACGGCGTCGCTGATATCGTTTACAGACGCGTCGGCGGCATTGCTTACCCTTACTTTTGCCTGCCCCGAGGTTGTATCCGGTACTGTCCATGAATAAATTCCCGTACTCGGCGTGCTTGCTATTATTGTTGTCCAGTCGGTGCCGTTATCAAGTGAATATTCTATCTTCACGTTTATAACGTTTACGCTTGTCCAGGTGATGTTATGCTTGGAATTGCCTACCCAATTTTCGCCGCCGTTAGGCGAAGTTACCGTGATCTTCGGCGCGTAAGTAATGGCAAAAGCAGCATTACTTACGTCGAATACCGACGCGCTGCTTGCGTCGCTTATCCTTATTTAAGCCTGATTGGAAAGCGTGTCGGGCACAGTCCAGCTGTATGATCCGGTTGATGCGGGCATTGACGCAATTACTGTGCTCCAGTTTGTGCCGTTATCAAGACTGAGTTCTATCTTTACATTAGTAATGCTTACAGCCGTCCAGGTTATGTTATGAACGCTTCCGCCCTGCCAGCTTTCGCCGCCGTTGGGTGATGTAACCGTAACGGCAGGTATGGGACTAATAGTAAAAATATTGTTGCTTGTGTCTCCTATGCTTGAGTTGTTTATATCGGTTATTCTTATTTCAGCCTGCGCCGAAGTTGTATCCGGTAATGTCCACGAAAAAGTTCCGGCCGCGGCCGGAGTAGAATCGGTAATTGCCGTCCAGTTTGTTCCGCCGTTTAAGGAAAATTCTATTTTTACGTTTGATACACCGGCACTGCTCCAAGTAATGTTCTGCGAGCTTTTAGCCTGCCAGTTCTCTCCGCCGTTAGGGGAGAGTACCGTTATTTTAGGTACTGCAATGGTAAATACGGCATTGCTTGTGTCCATTACAGACGCATTTGACGCGTCGCTGATCCTTACTATTGTTGTAGAGGATGTCTGGTTTGGTATTGTCCAGTTATAAGTACCGCTATCGGCGGGCTTGCTGGCCGATATCACAGCCCAATTGGTCCCGTCGTCAGTAGAATATTCAATCTTAACATTTATTACGTTTACGCTGGTCCAGGTAATCGCGTGAGTAGACCCGGCAAGCCACATTTCTCCGCCGTTTGGAGAAACAACAGTTACCTTAGGTGCGGCTGTAATTGTAA
>JBJKTB010000343.1:0-4632 GCA_046703345.1 Ignavibacteriaceae bacterium | reverse complement strand
TCCCTGTCGGCGTTGAACAGCACCACAAATTTTTCGTCCAGATAATTCAGTTCATAGCCCAGCGCAAAGGGATTATCTTTTACATCAAAAAACTTTACATCGTTATAAGGGGTTCTTCTAAACGCGGGATATTTCTTGCGCAGAGCTATTAGGCCTTTGTAATAATCAACAAGCGCCGAGTTTATTTCAGCGTGTTTGTAATTCATGTAGTTGGTTGAATTATCCTTGTTGTAGCTGTTGTGGTCTATCCTTCCTTTATCGGGATCGGGCACTTCCTCGTTATAAGGAATTACTTTCGTCCTCGCGAATTCGGCTCCCTCCTGGAACATAACTATTCCCTGTGAAGTAAGGAGGAAAAGCGCGGCTAGCTTATTCAGTTTTAATTCTTCCGGAGTCAGCTTAACAAATTCATCAACATTTTTTATAATCTCGTCGGGTTTTGCCGCGCCGGTGCCCAGTCTGATAAAATCGCCGAGAGTATAGCCGTCGTGCGATGCAAGATAATTAACCGAATGTTCCTTTTTTTGAAACAATCCGAGAGTGTCTCTAATCAGAGTTCCGTTAACATAGCTCTTAATTCTGGAGGGAGAATTATTGCCGTACCATCTGCCGAAGATCCAGCCGAGTCCGTTAAAAGGATTCTCTCCCTTAATTCCGTTGCGGATCTGGTCGTTCCAGCTTGCCCAGCCGCGCATAGAAAATCCAGTCGGATCGTAACCGCCTCCCCAAGGTTCGCACACAAGGATTACATGCGGATTAATTTTCTTAGCCTCCCTGGTTATTTCCTCAACCGTTTCCCAGTCGATCAATTTGCCGAGATCGAAACGGAATCCGTCAACATGATATTCCTTCATCCAGTAGAGGATGCATTCAACAATCAGCCGCCGAACCATCGGATTTTCTGTTTTCAGATCGTTGCCGCAGCCGCTTTGAGCAATAAAATTTCCGTCCTTGTCCAGTCTGAAATAATAATCGCGGTCAATTTCCTTCAGGTTGCCCATCTCATACTCGGAAAGATGGTTATACACTACATCCATAATAACGGATATACCGTCCTTATGAAAAGCTTTAACCATGTCTTTGAATTCATCAATCTGTTTTCCCGAAGTGCCGCTCCAGGTATTCCAATGGAAATTTTTCACGTCCTCGCTGTAGTAATCTTCCGGCGCAAAAAATGCGGCGGTCATATATCCCCAGTAATTCCGCTCCTAAGGGTTCCATGAATTATACCTTCCGTTAAGAGAATCTTTATAAGGGATCTCGATGTTAGCGAATTCCTGCGTAGGCAGAAGCTCAACCGTATTAACGCCGAGTTTCTTAATGTAATCAATTCCGCCTGTTTTTCCGTGTTCTACTAGTCCTTCATAAGTTCCCGGTTCGGCCGCGCCTGAGGACGGATCGGCAGTCATATCTCTCACATGCATTTCATAGATTATCAAATCGCGCCGGTCGCGCTGTATCCAGTGATCGCCGTCCCAGTTGTAATTATCTTCCTTAACAACAATAGAACGGCGAGGAGTAAAGTAAGTATTATAAGACGCAACGGCTCTTGCGTTAGGATCTATACAGACAATGTTCTTCGTGTCGGGATATTTGGGATTAAAAACTTTGTAGCCGTAGAACAGTCCGTACTTCTCTCCTTCAAGCGAGGCTTCCCAAACGCCGTCGGAATCACAAACCATCTCATATGAAGTTCCTTTTTTATTCTGCGGCTTGTCGAAAGTAACCAGTGTTACGGATTCCGCGTCGGGAGAGAAAAGCCGGAAAATTGTTTTTCCGTTCTCAACAAAAGAGCCCAGCCTTTTATCGGAATAATAGCTGCTTAATTTTTTTGAAGTCCGGATATCATCCGGGCTTACTGCCGTTACGGCGGATTTATTCTTGTCGCTTATGAACAAAACAGCACCTTTCAGAAATTTGAAGAATGAAGAAAAAATCAGAATGAGAAAAACGCAGAAAATTATTTTTTTATTCATACTATATTACATTATCGATTGTATTAAAAAAGTGTTTATGGTCAAAAGAATAACCTTTTGAGTTACTTTGATCATACAGAGGGGTATTCCTTGATACAAGGTTTGAATTAACAAATCCCGCGAAAAAATATCAACAAAAAAGTTTAAACACAAAGCATTATATAAGAGGCACTTATGCTTAGCTTAATAAAGCATTCTAATTTATAAATGAAGACCTGATTACCCGTTGCTCAATATTTTTCCGTCGACAACCGGAGTGACGCAAATCAGCGGATTCTCGGGAACGGTAAAATTGGAAAATATTTCTTCGAACAATTCGAAATGCCTGCCCCGCTTTTCAAGCTTGTAAAACTTATTATACTTCATGAATCTGCCCTTTGCGTCAGTAGGCGCATCAAAATGATAGGCATGCGCGTAGTCTTCAGCCGCCTTGCTTTTCAAAAATTTTATCTTGTTATCATCGCCGCCCTCCATCTCGTAAGCTATCGCTCTGAATTCCACAACATAGGCGCCCTTTATTATGAGGTAAATATTCAAGATAATTTCATTCACTCTTTATCCTCTTGTTAGTTAGTGCAAAGTAAGCGAGACATAAGGCGTAGACAACAGCAAACTTGCACATTATGCTTTCAATGATATCGAGAAGGCCGCTCCGTCCCAGCGATGAGAGAACAAACGCTACGACAACCGGGGCGGAGATGAAAATTAATCCGGCAAGAAGAACGGCCGATAATTTCGCTTTCTTTATTTCCTTTTCTTTTCTAAGCGACAAAAATAACAAAACCATAGAAATTACTATAGGCGCGTAATAAAAAAATCCGAATAGATCTCCGAGAGGATAATTGTACGCCGCGTATAAAATAGTGCATTTAACTACCGCAAATTTGTTTATGATAAACGCATAATAGATCACAAACACCGCCGGCGGCAGGAAAATCAATCTAAAATATTTATTCCCGTATCCGAGGAATCTGAGGATGAAAATTAAATTGAGCGCGGGCAGAAACGATATTAATGAAAATGCGGCAAAAGGCATAAAATGGGTTTTCAGCATGAGCGCGCACATCATGAATTCGAAAAACTGATACACAGCAAGCAGGGCTATTAATCCCCATGACATTATGTTGATAAAATTCTTTTCAGAAAAGATGACTACGTTAACAAGAAGAATAAGTTCTATGCAGGCTAGTAGAAGAGATATTATACCGTCCCAGTTCATTAATTCATTCACCGTAATTTGTAATAAATTATTTTCTGCAGAGAAAGATGAAATCTAAGAACCACACGGCAAAATCGGCGGCGGGAACTGGAACATGCGTCCCGCCGCTCGGATAATCAGGCTTTCGGTCCGACCATTTTCTCGGGGCGCACAACCTCGTCAAACTTTTCTGCTGTGAGCAGATCAAGTTCTACAGCTGCTTCTTTAAGCGTTTTGTGTTCCTTGTGCGCTTTCTTAGCAACCTTGGCGGCATTGTCGTAGCCTATATGAGGGTTCAGCGCGGTTACAAGCATCAGCGAGTTTTCAAGATGCTTTTTAATGTTCTTCTCGTTGGCTACTATACCCACAACGCAGTTGTCGGTAAAGCTTTCGCACGCGTCCGCTAAAAGCCTGATAGACTGTAGAACATTAAAAATGATAACCGGTTTAAATACGTTAAGTTCAAAATTTCCGCTGGCTCCGGCAAATGTTACTGTAGTATCGTTGCCGAAGACCTGCGCGCAGACCATCGTCATGGCTTCTGACTGCGTGGGGTTTACTTTGCCGGGCATGATGGAACTGCCGGGTTCGTTTTCCGGCAGATGAATCTCGGAGATGCCGCAGCGCGGCCCCGAGCCGAGCCATCTGATATCGTTAGCAATCTTCATAAGCGAGGCGGCGAGAGTTTTAAGAACGCCGCTGACTTCAACAAGCGCGTCGTGGCCGGCAAGAGATTCGAATTTATTTCTCGCGGAAACGAAAGGTTTCCCGGTCAGTTCGGCTATCTTTGCGGCTGCTTTAACCGCGAATTCCGGGTGAGTGTTTAAGCCCGTTCCGACGGCGGTTCCTCCAAGAGCGAGTTCGTAAAGATGAGGAAGGCATGAATTAATTCTTTCCAAGCCGTTTGTTAACTGCTGAACGTAACCGGAGAATTCCTGTCCAAGCGTAAGCGGAACGGCGTCCATCAAGTGAGTTCGTCCGATCTTAATTATGTCTTTAAACTCTTTTGCTTTTGCATCCAGCGCGTCGCGGAGCTTAGTAACCATAGGAATAAGCCGGCGGTGAATCTCTTCAACTGCGGCTATGTGCATCGCCGTGGGGAAAGTATCGTTTGAAGACTGAGCTTTATTCACGTCGTCGTTCGGATGAACGGGTTTCTTGCTTCCTTTTTGTCCGCCCGAAATTTCTATAGCGCGGTTGGAAATAACCTCGTTGGCGTTCATGTTAGTCTGCGTGCCGCTTCCCGTCTGCCATACAACAAGCGGAAAATGCTCGTCTAATTTTCCGTCAATAACTTCGTCGGCCGCTTTTACAATCAAGTCAGCTTTTTCGGCAGGAAGAATGCCGAGTTCTTTATTAACCAGGGCGGCGGATTTTTTCAGAATTCCCAAAGCCCTTATAATTTCGCGCGGAAACCGTTCTCCGCCGATTTTAAAATTCATCAGCGATCTTGCGGTT
>JBJKTB010000342.1:0-3768 GCA_046703345.1 Ignavibacteriaceae bacterium | reverse complement strand
CTACCTTAAGTTTTTCAAAAGCAATAATGTTATCATCGGAAAACAAAGCATTTCCGTAATCGGAAACCGTCGAGGCATCGGCTGCTCTAAGATGCGCTGGGAGGTCTTCAACATCGACAACATCTTTCTCAGCTATAATCAGACATCTCTCGATAGTATTTTCCATTTCCCTTATGTTGCCCGGCCAGTTGTATTCGTACATAACCTTTAGTGCTTTTTTTGAGAACGCCTTAATATTCTTTCCAAGCTTATTGTTGAAAGTATCAAGAAAATGCTGTGTAAGAACCAGTATATCTGCCCTTCTCTGCCTGAGCGGCGGAATATAAATAGGAAACGAGTTCAGCCTGTAGAACAAATCTTCGCGGAATTCCTTGTTCTCAACAGCCTGTTTCAGAACTCTGTTTGTAGCCGATAAAATTCTTACATCGGTTTTAATCAGCTCGGTTCCGCCGACGCGCTCAAATTCCTTTTCCTGTATAACTCGGAGGAGTTTCGCCTGAAGAAGCATTTCCAGTTCCCCGACTTCGTCCAGAAAAAGTGTTCCGCCGTTTGCCAGCTCGAACTTTCCTAGTTTACGCTGATGGGCGCCGGTAAATGATCCTTTTTCGTGCCCGAACAGTTCGCTTTCGAGCAGTTCTCTGGGAATTGAAGCGCAATTAACTACGATAAACGGCTTGTCTTTTCTTTTTCCGTTATAATGAATAGCACGTGCTATAAGTTCCTTGCCGGTACCGCTTTCACCGTGAATTAGAACGGTTATATCGTTGTTAAGCACTTTGGATACAAGTTTGAAAACGTCCTGCATTTTTCCGTCTGCGGAAATGATATTATCGAAACTGTATTCCTTGCGGACATTTTCTTTGAGATTCTCGAGTTCCTTAGTCAGGTCGTAATTCTTAATGGCGTTTTTAATTGAAGGCTCCAGGCGCTGAATGTCGATCGGCTTAGGAAAATAATCGAACGCGCCGAATTTCAATGCGTCTACTGCTACTTCTATACTGCCCTGAGCCGAGAGAATAATGACCGGCAGATTTTCGTCTATCTGCTTTATTCTTTTTAGAATTTCTATTCCGTCCATACCCGGAAGCATTATATCAAGAAGAACAAGATCAGGTTTGGTATTAAACTTCCTTAAAAGGTCTTCTCCGTTACTGAAAACTTCAATATCGTATTTCCATTTATCACGCACCCAGTATGTAAGGAGTTTGGATATCGCCTGTTCATCGTCTACTATGTAGATTAATTTATTCACTATTTATCCTTAATATTGTTAAACTTTTGAATGTTTCGGAAATTTAAGAATAACGGTAGTACCTTCGTTAATCTCGCTTTGAACCTCGATAAATCCTCTGTGTAAATCTACAATTTGTTTAACAAAAACCAAGCCCAGTCCGGTTCCCGGGATTTCGGAACCCGGCCTGCTGACACGGTAGAATTTTTGAAAAATATAAGGCAGATCATCTTTCGGTATGCCAACTCCGGTATCGCTGATCGTAATTTCAAATTCTTTATACAGACTCTGGGCGCTTAATGTTATCCGCCCATTTTCACCAGTAAATTTTACTGCGTTATTAAGAAGTCCATTTATTACCTGCGATATTCTTTCCCTGTCAGCGTTTAAAATTACCGGTTCTTCAGGCAGTTCCGGCGAGAAAGAAATCTGCTTGGCGTTCATATTTTTCATGTTTGCGTCAATTACGCCTTTAAGAAGTTCAACTATATCAAACTCTGATTTATTGAGCTCAATCTTTCCGCTTTCAAGCCTGGAGAGATCAAGTACATCGTTAATCAGTTTTGCAAGTCGTTTCCCCTCATTTAGAATCACGTCGTTGAATTCCAACCGCATCTCAAGCGGCATTTCCGGGTCAGAAGCAATGGTCTCCGAAAATCCTATGATTGACGCTAAAGGAGTTCTCAGCTCATGGGATATATTTGAGACAAATTCGCTTTTCATCCGGTTTAATTCATATAAAATAGCTTTTTGGCGCTTCGATCGCTGCCGTTCTATCTGAATAAGCCTGTTCGCTTCTTTAAGTCTGTTGTTGAGATCGGAAATCTTGTTCTCGTAATATCTTATATCGGTAACGTTTCTACCGAAGGCTAGCATGCCCATTAAATTACCGCCTTCTCTAACTGATTTTCCATTGAACTCAATTATAACTTCGTTGCCGAATTTGCTCATCAGTCTGCTTTCAAAAGAAACCAATTCCGCATCTTTCAGCAGTTTTTGAAAAGCAACGGCTACATTATCGCGGTCTTCAGCAGAAATAAGTTCGGTAAAATGCACGCCTATCAGCTCACCGGGCTCATAATCCAGCACGGCTGATCCGAAATCGTTTATGGTTAGAAAACACCCTTCCGCATCGAGGATGAAAATCAGATCTTCCGAAGCTTCAAGAAATATATCAAACAGTTGAGCACCGTTTTTCAGCAGAAGATTTGCTCGGGAATCCTTCGATTTTCCGCCGCGGGCAGAACCGGAAGTTTCTTTTCCGTCCGTTTTTTTTGTTTTGTTTACCAAGGCGATTATTATTTTTTCGGTATTATTTACGGGATTCTTTATAAAATCTGATACACTTTCTATTACATTATCTAAGCATACAACAGGTCCGACTTAAAAATTCTGTCAGCAATTCATCAAAACCATCCCCGACCGGAAAATCTCTTCAATTTAAAAATCTGCCCGGCGCTAATAGAAACGAATATCTAAATACCAGGCATTAAAACGATTTACATATCTTTATTAAAGCTAAAAAATATGATGTTTTTACTATTAAATCAAATTATAGCGGCGTTTATCGTCATTAAAAGCCGTTCTTAATTAACAGATAGATTGAAAACCGGTTGATTGCGTTTGAAATGCCGGCTTCTGAGAATCATAAATTTATTTTTTCGGTTTGGGAATTAAGTTTAATTTTTTAAATTTTACGGCACCCGTGATTAATATTTCTCCGATTTAAGGAATGACAAAAATCTTAAAAAGAGCCGCAAATCTGTCCCTCTTAGTCAACGTTTTTCTCTTTCTGATAAAAGCCGTTGCGGGTATTTTATCGAACTCGATTGCGGTAATTTCCGATGCGATAAATTCGCTGACAGATATAATAGCATCCGCAGCCATAATGTACAGCGTAAGAATTTCGCTCAAAAAACCTGACGCGGATCATCAATTCGGTCATCATGCGGCCCAGCCTATTGCCGTGTTTTTAATCGCTTTGTTCACCGGTATAGTGGGCATTAATCTCATTGAAGAATCCGTAAGAAGAATTCTAAATCCGTACGAAACTCATATCACTTATCCGGTTTATGTTATCCTCGGAATTACCATCGTAACAAAGCTATTCCTGATGCGGTATCAGTCGAAAGTTGGAAAAACTTATAAAAGCCCCGCGTTAAAAGCGGGGGCGGTAGACAGTCTTAATGATGTGCTCGCGTCTTCATTATCAATTGTAGGCATACTCGGCGTGCAGCTCGGATTCCCTTATTTCGACGGCATAGCCGGAATCCTAATCGCGCTTTTTATTTTCAGATCTGGCTACCAGATCGCCAAGGAGAATATTGATTACCTAATGCACAGGTCGGCAGATGAAGGTTTAATACTTGAGATAGCAAATGCGGCGTTGAAAATAGATGGCGTGAAAGGAATAAACGAGTTAAAGTCCTATTATGTCGGAAACAAATTCCATATAGAGATCCATATAGACGTTGACAAAAATACAAGCACTGAAAAATCACACAATATAGGGAAAGATGTGCAGAACGCTATATACG
>JBJKTB010000341.1:0-9481 GCA_046703345.1 Ignavibacteriaceae bacterium | reverse complement strand
GGGCAGTGGCGTCGCCAATTCATCCGGTTTGTTAGAAGTAAAGATTTGGAAATAAAAAGGAGTAACTATGCCCCGTCCTATCAAAGGCGATTACGCGCCTTACTATGAAACTTATATCGGACGTGTTGAGGGGGAGGATATAATCAGTATACTTGAGGAGCAGTACAGCAGCACGTCTGAATTTCTGTTCTCTATTACCGACGATAAAGCGGGCTTCGCTTATGATAAAGGCAAATGGACTGTAAGAGAAGTGATAGGACATATTTTAGACACAGAAAGGGTTTTCGCTTACAGAGCATTTTGTATAGCTCGCGGAGAAAAGCAGTCTTTGCCGGGTTTTGAACAGGATGATTACGTGAAGTTGTCCGGATCGAATGACAGAACGCTGGCTTCGCTTATTAAGGAATACCGCCTGATGAGGGAAAATAATCTTTTCCTGTTCAAAACATTTAAAGACGAAGTAATGAACAACCGGGGCACTGCAAGCGGAAATCCGGTTACAGTACTTGCAATTCTCTGGATAATAGCCGGGCACGAGCTTCATCATATTAACATTTTAAAGACGAAATACCTGTCCGGAAAGTAATCAATCGTAGTTAAAGCGGAGACCGGGTTCAGATGACTTTGAAAATCTCATCAAGAATTTTATCTGTTGCGCCCAGGTTCTTCTGAACGTACTCGTAAGATATCTTGCCTTTAGCTTTTCTCAGATCTTCGTTGTTAAAAAGCGTGCGGAGCTGTCTGTACGCTTCCTGCTTCGATTTTATCAAAACCCCGCCGCCAAGATTAAGCAGTTTCTGAGTTTCCTGCGAGTTCTCAATCTTGGGTCCGAAGAGAACGGGAATTCCGTACACTGCGGCCTCAAGCACGTTATGGATTCCCTGTTTAAAGCTTCCGCCGACGAAAGCAACGTGGGCGTATGTGTAAAGTGTCAGAAGTATGCCAATTGAATCAATGATAATAACACGTTCGCCGTTATAATTATTTAAGAAAGAAAATCTGATTGTATCAAGTTTGCCGGAAAATTCGTTTTCTATTTTTTCCAGATGAAGCAATGTAGGCTCGTGAGGGGCAATAATGAGAATCACATCCTTATCGTACTCGGTCAGCTTCATAAACGCGGGAAGAGACAGGAATAATCTCTTCGTCAGGCTCCCAGGTGCTGCCGGCAACGAATATTTTTTTCCCGCGCAGCAGATTGTCTTTAATAAGATTTCTTTCTCTTGCTGTAATACTTCTCTGGTAAACGCGATCGAACCTTGTATCACCTACGGCTTTAAGCTGTTTATCGGTGCAGCTGAAAGTTTTAAATCCGCTGCTGTCGTCTTCCGAAACCGTAAGTATTCTTGTGATATCTTTATAAAGAATTTTATGGAAATTTTTTATCAGCGGAAATTTTCTGGATGAGTTGGCTTTCATAGTTGCGTCGACAATGAAGGACGGGATGTCGAAAGATTTCATCGCCCACACGTGATTAGGCCAGATATCGTAGCGCATCATAACAGCGAGATCTGGCCTTACAATTGTTATAAATCTCTTCGCGTTTGAGTAGGTGTCGAAAGGAAGATACGAGATAAGATCTGCGTACGGATATTTCCTCGAATTCTCGTAACCGGAAGGCGAGAAGAACGTCACCAGTATGTTGATTCCTTCATTCTTCTTAAGCTCCTTAATAATTGGTTTCGCCTGTTCAAACTCTCCGAGAGAGGCAGAATGAAACCAGATAAGTTTCTTCGACTTGTCAAGATTAGCCGCATTTAAAATCAGCTCCTCAAATATCCGGTCTCTTCCCCTGATGCCTCTCTTTACTTTCTTATCCAGGTAGCCGGCGAACTGGATGAATAAAAATAGTACTGGAATCAAGACTGCGTTATATACTATAAACCAGATTTTTTTCATGAGGCGCTTATCAGCATTTTAAGTTTTTCAAAAGCGATGCCGGGAGTTAATTCGGTCATACATTTGAAGTGCCCTTTGGGGCATTTATCTTTTCCTATATGACTGCAGGGTCTGCAGGAAAGCGAATTATTCTCCAACACAATGTTATTATTCTTATACGGTGCGAATCCGAATTCTTTAACGGTAGAGCCGAAGAAAGCGAGCACCGGGATTTTTAAGGCGCACGAAGCGTGCATCAAACCGGAATCGTTGCATACCACAGCCGAACAATTCTTCATGGCGGCGGCCGTATCAAAAAGACTGTTCTCTCCGGATAAATTTATCGAACCGGGCAGCGCTTCCGTTATTTTACGGCAGATCTCTTTATCGATAGAGCCGCCGAGAATTACTACCTTGTATCCTTTCGCGGATAACAGTCTGCCGAGTTCTATATAATATTCCTCCGGCCACATTTTCGTAAAGTGTTTTGAGCCGGGCGCAAAGCCGATACGATTGCTGTCCTTTTTTCCTTCGCGGTTTAAGTCTTCCGGAAGAAACAGATCGAGACCTTCATCATCAAGTTTAAGATTCTCTATTGCGCCGGCGTATCTTTCCGGAATAGAACCGGACGATTTAAGTTTGTTAATCTTAAAGTTAACCAGCAAGAATTTTTCAACCGATTTTTTTCCGAATCGAACAACGGGTATTCCAAGCTTCTTTGTTAATCTTCTTGAACGAATATTATTCTGAAGGTCGACCGCCAGATCGTATCCGCCGTTTTGAAGCCGTTCTTTAAACGCGGCCGTATCAGCTTTTTCGCTTGTATAAGAAATTATGTTATCGACATTAGGATTATATCTTAATACGTCGGAATATTCTTCTCTAACAATAAAATCCAATTTGATGTCTGGATAAGCCTTCTTGACGGACCGGATAACCGGCGTCGCCAGAAGTACGTCGCCCAGTGAACTTAATCGAATTACTAAAAGATTCTTTACCCTGCTTAAATCCAAGTATCTTATTTACTAAAATTGTTTAAAAAACAGTGTTAATTTAGTCAAATACGTATTTTACTTCCACTTAATTATTGCAGATTTAACTATTCTACTTTATTTTTACGTAAATATTTTAGGTGATTAAATGTCTACACTACCTCCTCCGGAAACTGAAAGATTTCCGGAATCATCATTAGAGAAAAAAGTATACAACATAGTTGAAAAATTCGGTGAATATCTTCCAATTGCCAACGACAGGAACAGGTTGGGATTCAGCCTATTTAAATTTGTTACCGGCGAAGGAGACGACCCGGCAAAGCTGGTACACACCGCGAAAATAAAAATCGTAGGGATTTCTCCCGAAGAACTGGCTAAGAAAATTTCTTCCGAGTTAAAGAATATTAAAGAATCCGAATGAACTAAGGGGACAAAGGATTTTAACCATTCCAATTTGTCCGGATCATTTAAAAACAAAAACTAATATACATAGGAATTCTGCGTTTTAGAAGAATTCAATGTATTTTCATGTTAATTCGTTCCGGTCTGCTTAATATATAAGCTTATAACTTGTTTCCCATGTAAGAGTCAGTAATGATTTCTTCCGCAGCCATAAATTCCTCGACTTTCTTAACGTCTTCTTCGCTTCCTATAAAAATCGGAGTCCGTTCGTGAAGGCTCTTCGGTTTTATTTCCAGTATCCTCTGTCTTCCGTTAGTTGCTCTGCCTCCGGCCGCTTCCACAATGAAGGACATCGGATTGCATTCGTACATTAGTCTGAGTTTTCCTTTTTTATGCCGATGATCGGCAGGGTACATAAAGATGCCGCCGTAAAGAAGATTCCTGTGAATGTCCGCTACCATTGATCCTATATAACGTGATGAATAAGGCCTCTCTGTTTTTTCTTCTTCTTCCTGAAGATATTTAATATACTTTTTCAAACCGGGATGCCAGTAAAGATAGTTGCCTTCGTTAATGCTGTAGATACGCGATTTCTTCGGGGTGGTTATATTCTCATGCGAAAGAAGAAACTCGCCGAACGACGGATCAAGCGTAAAGCCGTGCACGCCTTCGCCCGTAGTATATACAAGTATGGTGCTCGATCCGTACACCACATATCCTGCAGCTATTTGCTTCAATCCCTGCTGAAGGCAGTCATCTAGCGTACCGGGTTTACCGTCCGGAGAAACTCTTTTGTAGATGGAGAATATAGTGCCGATGCTGATGTTTGCGTCGATATTTGATGAGCCGTCGAGAGGATCGAAGAGCAGAACATATTTGCCCACTTTGTACTGAGGCGGAATGTGGATGATATCTTCTTCCTCCTCGGAAGCCATAACGCAAAGATGGCCGCCGTGGTCCATAGCCCGTGTAAGCATATCGTGAGCGAAGATATCCAGCTTTTTTACTTTCTCGCCGTGAACGTTGTTATCGCCTGTAAAACCAAGGATATCGACGAGTCCGGCTTTGTTTACTTCGAGCGAGATTACTTTAGCGGCAAGCGACAGATCGTGAAGAAGTTTTGACAATTCACCCGTGGCCTCCGGGTGACGTCGCTCGCCCTCGATGATATGCCTGGCAAGAGTCATAAATCGGGGTGTTGGCATTGTTGCCTCCTTTTATTTTAAACTGCCCTTACAATCTCCTGATCTTTGTATTGCAGCTGATACAGGTTGTAATAGATACCTCGTTTTGCGAGGAGTTCCTGGTGATTGCCTGTTTCACGGACCTCACCTTTATGCATTACTATTATTTTATCCGCGCTTTGTATGGTGGATAAACGATGGGCAATTACAATTGCCGTTCTTCCGACTAGTAATTTTTCAATTGCTTTTTGAATAAGCAGTTCTGTTTCCGTGTCGACGCTGGAGGTAGCTTCGTCGAGTATCAGAATTTGAGGATTGTAAGCCAGTGCTCTTGCAAAGGAAATTAATTGCTTCTGGCCTACGCTTAATGTTGCGCCTCGTTCCTTTACAATCTCGTTATATTTATCCGGAAGTGCCTCAATAAACTTATCGGCTCCTACTATCTTTGCGGCATCCCTAATCTTCTCGATCGGTATGTCTTCGTTGCTCATACTTATGTTTGAATGGACTGTACCCGAGAAGAGGAACACGTCCTGCAGCACTATCGAAATATATTTTCTTAATTCCTTCTTATCAAGACGACTTATATCGGTTCCGTCAAGAAGGATCTGGCCTTTATCTATATCGTAAAACCGCGAGAGTATATTAATAAGACTCGTCTTTCCCGCGCCGGTATGACCGACTATAGCTACTGTTTCACCCGGATTGATCTTAAAAGAAATATCCTTCAGCACATACTCGTTTTCTTTATACGCGAACCAGACGTTCTTAAATTCGATTGCACCTTCTATTTTTTCGATTTTAACAGGCTTCTCGGGATTGTTAACAAAGGTTTTATTGTCCAGCAGTTTGAATATCCTCTCGGAAGAAGCCATTGCCGTCTGCATTATATTGTATTTCTCGGATAGATCTCTTATCGGTCTGAAGAACATTTCCGTAAACTGAATGAACGCTATCAGATCGCCGATTGTAACGCTGTTTCGGATTATCTCGCCTCCGCCGTACCAGATTATAAGTCCTACCGCTACTGAGCTCAACAATTCCACACCGGGATAGAAGATTGCGTAATAAAAAATCGATTTTATATTGGCTGTCCTATAGTCGTTATTAATATCCGAAAACTTTTTAAGCTCGTCCTTTTCCTTATTGAAGATCTGGACGATATTCATGCCGGTAACGTGTTCCTGCATATAAGAATTAAGCCGCGCAAGGTGAAGCCGCACGTCGCGGTAGCTTTCCCTTACTTTTCTTCTAAAGAGGAAAGTACCGTAAAAAAGTACCGGAAGCACCGACAGAGTAACCAGCGACAGTTTTACGTCCATATAAAACATGAATGCGAGAATCCAAACGATTATAAAGATGTCGCTGAAAACCATAACGATGCCCGAAGAGAAAAGCTGGTTTAGCGATTCGATATCGTTCGTAACTCTTGTAACGATTCTTCCTATCGGAGTTTTGTCGAAGTATTTTAATGCAAGTTTCTGGGTATGGGTGAATATCTGGTTTCTCAGATCGTATATTGTTTTCTGCCCAAGGTATTGTGTATAGTACGTAAGGAAGTACTGTATTAATGACTGCAGGGCGAGGGCTCCGAATAACAGCGCTCCCATAAGTATCAGACCGTGATAGTCTTTAACGGCAATGTACTTGTCGATCGCCACCTTAGTCAGATAAGGCCGCAATGGCCCTAACGCCGCTACGACTACATTAAGTAAAATTGCGAAGATCACATACTTTTTGTACGGCTTTATATAACTCAGCAGCCGTCTCATTAACTTTGAGTCGTACGCCTTACCTAGAACTTCTTCTTCGCTTTTATAATCGTTGGACATTAATCAATTAAAAATTAAAAATGAAAAATTAAAAAGTTAAAATTCGGTTTACCAAGTATTTAGTTAAGCTCTTCGAGTTCTTTCTCGAGAAGCTGCTTGTAATGAAGATCGGCGTAAATGCCGCCGCGCGAAACCAGCTCTTCATGAGTCCCTTCCTCTGCAATCTTGCCTCCCGAAAGAACTATGATTTTATCCGAATCCTTAACCGTCGAAATTCTGTGACTAATTATAATACTGGTTCTATTCTTCATGAATAATTTTAAGTTCTTGAGAATCTCTTCTTCGGTATTGGTATCAACTGCTGAAAATGAGTCGTCGAGAATCAGTATTTTAGGATCGATAGCAAGCGCCCGCGCAAGGCAAGCTCTCTGCTTTTGGCCTCCGGATAAAGTAATCCCGCGTTCGCCCATAATAGTTTCGTAGCCGAGCGGGAATGACTTGACGTCTTTATCGAATCCCGCAATACCTGAGACCTCGATAACACGTTCCGGCTTAATATCACGCAGTCCGTATGTAATATTGTTCATGATAGTGTCGGAGAAGAGAAACGATTCCTGCTGCACCATGCCGATATTCTTCCTCAGAACGCTGATAGGAATCGATTTAATATCTTTCCCGTCAATAAACACTTGTCCCTCCGTTGTATCGTAAAGTCGGGGAATTAGGTTTATCATACTAGTTTTACCTTCGCCGGTGTAAGCCATTACAGCAGTAGTTGAACCGAGCGGAATCTTTAGGTTGATATCTTTAAGTACGTACGGGAGATTTTCGGAATACCTGAACGATACGTTTCTAAATTCAATTTCTCCTTTTATCGATGCGATTGAATTATCGGTTACTTCCGAATCGCTTATCTCAGCCGGCTCGGCGAATATTTTGTTAAGGCGCTTCATGCTTGCTTCAGCCTGCTGCGTCATATTAATTACCCAGCCGAATGCGATGACCGGCCAGGTCAAAATACCGAGATACATTATGAATGCCATTATCTGTCCGAGATTCATCGCGCCGTTTATAACTTTTATTCCGCCTACCCAAATTACTATAATAAGTGAAAGTCCTACGATAAGCAGTAAAAGAGGCTGCAGCATCGCCTGAACTTTTACCATATCCATATTTTTATCGAGATACTCTTTGCTGAGATTGCGGAATTCTTTAATTTCGTTTTCTTCCCGCACGTAAGATTTAATTACTCTTATACCGGCGTAATTTTCCTGAGCCTTTGTCGTAAGATCAGAGAACTTTTCCTGGATCAAAGTGAATTTCTCGTGTATCTTCTTTCCTACTTTGTACACAAGAAAAGAGATTACCGGCAGCGGCAGCAAAGTGTAAACAGTGAGTGCAGGATTCAGCGAGAACATAATAATTATTGAAAACACGGCGGCGATAGACGAATCTATAGAATACATTACAGAAGGACCGAGAAACGAACGCACCGCGTTAATATCGTTTGTGGCATGGGCCATTATATTTCCGGTTGAATTATTCTGAAAGTACCGGAGCGGCAGATTCTGTATATGATTCCAAAAGTCGTACCTTAGATCGTATTCAATTTCGCGCGATACTACTATAATTGTTTCGCGGATCAGGAAAGTAAAGATTCCGGCGAAGAGGGAAGCTCCCACAATCAAAAGGGCGTCTATCAGAAGATGCCCGGTATTGGTTCCTCTCTGCAGCGAGTTGATGGCGTTCTTCACCAGTATAGGCATATAAACCGTACCCGCGTTTGATAATAGTATAAAGAGGATGCCCCAGGCTATCTTCTTTTTATAACGCGCGAAATATTTTTTTAAGGTGAAGAGATTTTTCATATAATATTTAAGACATACTCTATAACAGCCGATCCGCGGTCGGCCGTTTGCTTATTCCCTTTTCAAGAATAAGATAAAGTTGCGTCAGATTCAAGTGCCTGTTTTCTAATCTATAACATCAAATCCGGTGTATCTGCGTAAAACTTCGGGTACAGCTATCTTACCGTCCGGTGTCTGATAATTTTCAAGTATTGAAACCATCAGACGGCTGGTGGCGAGGCCTGAACCGTTGAGCGTATGAAGGAACTCAGGTTTCTTCGTCTGTTCGTTTCTGAAACGTATATTTGCTCGTCTTGCCTGGAAGTTCTCAAAGTTGCTGCATGAGGAAGCTTCGAGCCACTTATTCTCGGCAGGAGACCAGGTTTCTATATCGTAGCATTTTGCGGCAGAGAAACTTAGATCGCCGGTGCAAAGGAGCAGTATTCTGTAGGGAATCTTAAGAGCTTTTAGAATATCTTCTGCGTCGCTAACCAGCTTTTCGAGCTCGTCGTATGAAGTTTCCGGCTTAACGAACTTTACCATTTCAACCTTGTTAAACTGATGAACTCTCAGAAATCCTTTTGATTCCTTACCATAAGAGCCGGCTTCTCTTCTGAAGCAGGCGGAATAACCGACGAACCTTACCGGCAGGTCGCTCTCGTTTATTATCTCATTCCTGTAAATATTAGTAATAGGCACCTCAGCGGTCGGGATAGGGAAGAGATCGTCTTTGCTGACGTGGTACATATCCTCTTCCATTTTCGGTATCTGGCCGGTGCCTCTCATAGAATCTCTGTTTACGAGGAACGGCGGGAAGATTTCCCTGTAGCCGTGTTTCTGTATATGATAATCGAGCATAAAATTTATCAGCGATCTTTCGAGCGTAGCGCCTTTGCCGGTGTAAAGAGGAAAGCCGGAACCAGATATCTTGGCTCCTCGTTCAAAATCGAGAATGCTTAATTTCTTGCCCAGATCTATATGATCGAGCGCTTTCTCAGGTTTGCCGAATTCAAAGCCTTCCGGAAGCCACTGTCTTACCTCAACGTTGTCTTCGGCAGATTTTCCCACCGGCACGGAAGAGTGAGGCATGTTTGGCACAAACATGAGAATCTCGTTAAGCTCGTTTTCAATAGTGCCGAGCTTCATATCGAGATCGGTAATCATATCCGAAACCTGTTTCATCTCGGCGAGTATAGCGGAGACGTCTTCTCCGGCCTTCTTCATCTGGGGTATCTTCGATGAAGCCTGATTCCTTTTCGCTTTAAGTTCTTCAGTCTCGGAGATTAAATTTCTTCTCTTCTCGTCTAAAGCAAGTATTTCATCAACCCTGCTTTTTTCATTTTTATTTTCTACTCCCTGCTTTACAAGTTCCGGGTTCTCGCGTATAAATTTTAAATCCAGCATAA
>JBJKTB010000340.1:0-3104 GCA_046703345.1 Ignavibacteriaceae bacterium | reverse complement strand
CACGAACACCCGACGCAGGGACTGCTCGATATGTATTCCATCAGGGAGAAGATGAGAAAGCTTGAGGGAGTTAAAGTATGTATAGTCGGCGATATCGCGCACAGCCGAGTAGCGCTTTCTAACATTTACGGTTTAAAAACAATGGGCGCTGAAGTTTCGGTATGCGGTCCTCTGACAATGATACCGAGATACATAGAAGAGCTCGGCGTGAAAGTAATCCATGATATCGACGAAGCGATACAGGAGAACGATGTTCTCAACGTTTTAAGGATTCAGCTAGAAAGAAAGGCGCGCGAGTATTTCCCTTCGATACGCGAATACTCTAAATACTTCGGAATAACAGAAGAGCGACTGGAGAAGAACGGCAAAGATATTCTCATTCTTCACCCAGGGCCTATAAACAGAGGCGTTGAACTCTCATCCGGCGTAGCGGACGGGCTGAATCAAATAATTTTAAGACAGGTAACAAACGGCGTCGCTATAAGAATGGCCGTTCTTTATCTGCTAGGAACACAAAAATAACGGGAATTGAAATGAAGATAATATTAAAGAACGCAAGCCTTTTAAATCCTGCGCAGAAATTAGATCAGAAAAATACAGATGTGCTGCTGGAAAGCGGAAAGATAGCGAAGATAGGCAAGCTAACAAAAGCCGACGCGGAAGGAGCTGAAGTATACGACCTAAGCGGAAAGCATATAGTCCCGGGATTTTTTGATATGCACGTACATTTAAGAGAGCCGGGAAGGGAAGACGAGGAAACGGTAATTACAGGCTGCAACGCAGCAGCAAACGGCGGATTTACGGGCATCGCATGCATGCCGAATACAGAGCCTGCAATTGATTCGGCCGAAGTTGTAGAATTAATAAAGAAGCAGGCTAAGGATCATCTTGTTGATGTACACGTAGTTGCCGCAGCTACTGTCGGCAGAAAGGGCGAGCTTCTTTCGCCGATGGCCGAACTGAAGGAAGCGGGAGTTGTAGGATTTTCAGACGACGGCGCTGCAATAAAAACAGCAGGAATGATAAAGAGAGCGCTTGAGTATTCCAAGATGTTCGGTCTTCCTATAATTGAGCACTGCGAGGATGAAACGCTGGCCGGAGGCGCGATGAACGAGGGAAAGAATTCCACGATGCTCGGGCTGCCGCCGATTCCTTCGGTAGCCGAAGATCTCATAGTAATAAGGGATATACTCATGTCCGAGTACGTCGGCGGAAAGCTTCACATAGCGCATATAAGTACGAAGAACGCCGTAGAGATGGTTAGGCAGGCAAAGAAGAAAGGCTTAAACGTCACCGCGGAAGTTACGCCTCATCATTTTACATTGACTGACGACGCGGTAAAAACCTATGATACAAACACAAAGATGAATCCGCCGCTGAGGGCGCAGGAAGACCTCGATGAAATATTAAAAGGGCTGAAGGACGGTACTATCGACTGTATAGCAAGCGACCACGCGCCGCATTCTCCTGAGGAAAAAGAAGCTGAATTCGAATTTGCGCCCAACGGCATTACGGGGCTGGAGACGCAAGCAGGTCTGGCGCTGAGCGAGCTTTATCATAAAAAAATACTCACGCTTGAAGAACTGATCGAAAAGCTTTCTATAAATCCGAGAAAGGTGCTCAACCTGCCGGTTCCTAAATTTGAAGAAGGAGAAGAGGCGAACTTTACCATACTCGATGTAAACGAGATCTGGACAGTCGATCTGGGCCGCTCGAAGAGCAAATCGAAGAATTCTCCATTCGATAAAAGGCTGCTGACAGGCAGGGCGGTAGGTACCGTTAACAACGGGAAGATGTTTTATCAGGATAAGTTTATCAATTTATAAATGGTGTAATTGGTTCGTAGTTCGTAGTTCGTGGTTCGTGGTTCGGCAGCGGTTGCGGTTTGTGGTCCCCGACTTCGTCGGGGAGTTGTTTGTCGGCCGGGAGAAGTAAGATTACTCTAGTGTGTATCTCCAACAGAGAATAATTTTAAAAGTTTAGATTTGATTAACGGGTTATATTGGTATAGTCTTTTGGGATTAAACATTCTTTCTATGATATAATTAATCATTCAGTTTTCCATCTTTATTTTACATCCTTTCTTACTTTTTATAAAAATAAGTTAACCAGTTTGAATTGTTAATTCCATTTTTTAACTTGTAAAACAAGTAACCGAAATAAATTGGGGAAAGTTAAATGAAACGAAATTCCATTATCGTTTCGTTTGTAACGCTGCTAGTCTTCACTGCCTGCCTAACCGTTACACGCGCCGAAGGCAAAGGTAAAAAAAACAAGAATGTTCCGGTAAAAATAACAGGCATACCGTCAACAACTTTGTTCAACATAAATAATATTTCCACTCGTATTTCCGACAACGGAAGCGCGGATTTTAATTTGGACCCCAATCTTGAAGGGCTGGTGTACCCAAAGGGAAGCGGAAAGACAGCGGTGTTTGAATCAGGATTTGTTTGGGGAGGTAAAGTGAACGGGCAGATACGCGTGGGCGGATCGGTTTACTTATCAGGGCTGCAGCCCGGAAAAATTTTACCCGGCGGAGAGGCGCAGAATCCTAATGATCTTTCAGCTAGGATTTACAGAGTAAGAAAAGACTATGCAACTTCCAAGCTGTCATCCGAAATTAACGACGGCGAAGGTACCGCTGCGCAAATCAGGGCGCAGTATAACACAGACTGGTATGACTGGCCGGCTCCTGACGGAGCTCCGTATCAGGACGTTAACGGCAACGGCAGGTACGATCCTGAAGTTGATACGCCGGGAGTGCCCGGTTCTGATCAGACTATATTCTTCATAGCCAACGATTTGGATATTAACCGTACAACAAATCTTTACGGCTCTCTCCCTGTAGGAATCGAGGTACACGTTACGGTTTGGGGATACGCCGGCCGTCAGCCGTATGATAATATGATATTTAAAAAGTACCAGATTATTAATAAAAGCGACAGCAGCTATAAAGATGTCTATTTCGGAATATGGTGCGATGCGGATATCGGCGATGCCGGAGATGATCTTGACGGATGCGATACTCTGCTTAATACCGGATATACTTACAATAAAAATCCGGTTGACGCAATTTACAAGGAACTTTCTCCGCCGGCGATAGG
>JBJKTB010000339.1:0-5469 GCA_046703345.1 Ignavibacteriaceae bacterium | reverse complement strand
GGAGATGACCGGCGCGGCTTCAGTTAGTCCGTATCCCTGAAACATAGGTATTCCTACCGCATAGAAGAAACGCTGAAGCTCGATATCAAGCAGAGCTCCGCCTCCTATAAAAAACTCAAGCCTTCCGCCGAAGCTTTCTCTTATTTTACCGAATATTAATTTATCATAAAAAACATAGAGAGGCTTTTTAAGTTTATTAATTCCTTTGCCTTTGTAATAACCTTCAGCGATGTAATCATAAGCCAGTTGCAATGCTTTGTTAAAAAGTTTTTCAATCTTCGGTCCCTTTTCGCGGATTCCTTTCTCAATGTTTTTTTTAAAATTTTTTGCAAGTGCGGGAACGCTTAGAAGGAAAGTCGGACGGGTTTCTTTAATATTTAACGGAATGTTTTTCAATGTCTCCATCGGAGTCTTGCCGGTCTGCACGCAAGCCATACTCGCGCCGTTGCTCATCAATGTATAAATACCCGCTGTATGCGCAAAAGCGTGATCCCACGGAAGAATTAGAAGAGAGACATAACTTTCCGGAATGTCGAGAATTCCTGAGGACTGTTCCACGTTTGCCGTGTAGTTTCTATGAGTAAGAATAATTCCTTTGGGGTCTGCAGTTGTGCCCGAAGTGTAGCAGATATTCGCATAATCGTTTTCGGAAACAAGGCTCCATCTTTCTTTAAATTCTTTTTCATGATCATTAAGGTAATCCCGGCCAGATTTAATCAGATCATCGACGAAAATTTCGTCTTTATCCAATGTAGCAATATCATCCAAAAGAATTGTCCGCTCAAGTTCCGGAAGATCTTTTTTTATCCGCCTTATCTTTTCAGCCTGACTTCCGGAAACAACAGCCATCCTGCAGCCGGAATGCGAGAGCCGGAACTTGAGATCATTTAATTCATCAACCTTTACAGACACCGGAACATTTACGGCTCCTGCGTACAGTATGGCCAGTTCCGCAATAACCCAATAATTCCTTCCTTCGGAAAGGAGCGCTGCCCTGTCGCCTTTCCGCAATCCCAAACTCATTAATCCGGCGGAAAATTTGTAAACAAGTTTCTGCGCTTCAGAGTATGAAGTTCCTTCATATTTTAAGGATTGTTTTTCCCACAATAAAACGTTGCTGCCGAATCTTTTTACGCTGTCTTCAAAAAGTACCGGGATCGTTCTTTGCGGCATGCTTTTTATCCTCCCTAGTTAGATTGCTTTCCCCGTTTAATGAAGTAAGAGTTACATGTATTCAATTCTTCTTAACAGACATAAAATAATAATTTATATAACTCTTTGAAATATGTTTTTAACTTTGAATTCTGATCGAGCTTCATAAAATTATTTTAACAATTTGTACGATGCGGGCGAATTTTTAATTGAGCCGAGATTAAAATTAAACCGTCAGTGATCTGGGCTCATTTTTCAATTGAAGTAGCAGAACGATATTGAGAGCGATCAATTATTTTAGTGTCTGATTTTAATTTGTCTCTTGATCGCCGATAATATAGATGCTCCCTTTAACCGGGATTTTGATATAATAATTTTTTTTATGTTTGTTATCGAGCGAGATGTCGCGAAGCCAGGGATTGTAATACTTCAATATTTTATAATTAATCTCATGCTCAATCGCAAAATCGGCCCAGTTGTTAACGGCTCCGCTCACTTTTATTTCGTTTGTTTTTAAAACCGGATACAGGTCGTCTTTGCTGATATAATAACCGTACTTTTCCGGATGTTCAAATATTTCTTTGATCGCTATTACCCTTGCTATGTATCTCGACGTCTCATCGCTAAGGACAAGGTTATAATAATTATTAGCTTTTTGTCTTTGAATCTGCTTTGCCATTCCGTTTGTACCCATGTTGTAAGATGCTGCAGCCAATGTCCAGTTTTTAAATTGATTATAAGCATCAAGCAGATACCTGCATGCCGCATCCGTAGATTTTTCTACATCGTAGCGCTCATCCACCTGATCATTAACTTCAAGTCCGTACTTTCTAGCTATCTCTTCCGTAATCTGCCAGAAACCAACTGCGCCGGCTGGTGATACGGCATTGGTAAGATCGCTTTCGGCAACGGGAAGATATTTAAAATCATCGGGGATACCGTATTCTTTTAGTATTGGTTCTATCACCGGGAACCATCTGTTGGCTCTCTCAATGCCGAGAATAGTAAACGAATGCCAGTACATGTTAACAATCAATTCCCTTTCAATTCTTTCCTTTACCTCGAAATTTTTCAAAGGCACCTCGTCTCCGGCAAAACTTAAGTTGCCGGGAACATCAGGAGTAGTAATCCTGTAATTATAAGGATTGCCGGCGGATTTATCAGCGGAAGGATCTTGCCGATTCGAGGAAGTTAATCCGAATATTATTAAAATTATCGTCCCCAGAATTAATCCTATTAAGAAATAAAAATAATTCGAACTGAAAAAACTTTTCTTTTTCGGACTTTCTTCCATTGTGAGATATTCCTTTATTTTGTTACGCAATATATATTGTTTTCCCGATTAAAGAACTATCTAAAAGAATATACTTATTTCACATAATCTACTTGCAAAAAAACTCTGACAGGTATTTTTTAACTGCCGGCATGTTTATAAGTTTCTTTTTTTATAATTTTAAAAAGAAAATTTTTCCAAAAATTTCACTCAACGGGGACAAAGCGATGAATTCCGACAAGAGCAATCTTTTTCTAACTTTACTCAAACTGAAATCCTACCTGGTTAGTATGATAGATGAGCGAAAGGATGAATTTGATAATTTCAACCTTACCAGCGAATATCTTGAAAGAAGATTCCCCGAGAAGAAAAGGGAGATCATTACTATACTGGAAGACAACGGAATTTACTCCGACTCAGAGATCGCTTTTAACGATAAAATAATACTTCAATTCAGAGCGATCGCAAACCGGGCAAAATCTAACCGTGACTTGATGAGTCTGCTTAAAGAACTTGAAATAGAAGCTAAAGACATTTCCGGCGTGGATTCTTCCAGGCTCTCGTACATCAGTGAAAGGGAAAAAAAGGTAACTAAAATCCTCGACCTTCTTTTTCAGCTTGCTACCAACTGGGCGGTTTTGAAAGAGCTTGAAGACAAGGTGGACGATTATTCAGTTTTGGACGAGGAAGAAGTGATCAGACCCGAAGAGGAAAAAAGCTTAAGTTATCTCGACAATAACGCGTCTCAGGCATTCAATCTTATTACAGACCTCACTAAAAAATATATAAACGATCTGATTGACTATTACTTTACTTTCGGCGGAGATTTAGCGCTTAAAGATTTTGTGGATTCGCTGAATGATTTGGGAGCTTCTGTTAATAAGAAATATTCAGACTTGTTTAAACGGTTCGGATTCGATCCCGAGAAGCCCTAATTAAATCTGCCTCGATAAACGGGGATTAAAATAAAAAAGGCATCCTTCCTTTTACGGAATGAATGCCTTAAAATAAAATAAGTGAAGTTTATCCGAGATAAGCTTTCAAGCTTTGACTTCTTGAAGGATGTCTTAAAGTTCTTAAAGCTTTTTCTTTAATCTGTCTAACTCTTTCACGAGTTAAGTTGAACTTCTCTCCGATTTCTTCCAGAGTTGCGGAGTGCTCGCTGTTTATACCGAAGTATAGCCTTAACACGCTGGCTTCCCTTTCGCTCAGTGTAGAAAGTACACTCTCAACCTCAGCCTTTAGTGATTCCTGCATCAGCTTCACATCAGGCGAAGGCTGCTGATCGTTGGGAAGTACGTCTATTAAGCTGTTCTTATCGTCGTCGCCTGAGAAAGGCGCGTCCATCGAAACATGCCTGCCATATAACTGAAGAGTATCGCTAACCTCGTCGGCTTTCATATCAAGCTCTTCGGCTAGTTCATCGGCGCTGGGTTTTCTTTCATATTCCTGTTCAAGTTTGGAGTATGCTTTTCCGAGCTTGTTTAAGGTACCGACTCTGTTTAAGGGCAGCCTTACCATTCTCGACTGCTCTGCTATTGCCTGCATAATCGACTGGCGTATCCACCAAACTGCGTAAGATATGAATTTAAAACCTCTTGTTTCGTCAAATCTTTCGGCTGCTTTAATGAGCCCCAAATTTCCTTCGTTTATCAGATCACCGAGAGACAGACCCTGATTTTGAAACTGTTTTGCTACACTAACCACGAACCTTAAATTGGCTTTGGTTAATGATTCTAGCGCAGTTCGGTCCCCTTTCTTTATACGTTTTGCAAGTTCAATCTCCTGCTCCGGCGTAATAAGGTCAACTTTTCCGATCTCCAGTAAGTATTGGTCTAATGATTTGCTCTCACGGTTCGTAAATTGCTTCGTTATCTTCAATTTATATCCATCTCCTAGATGTTATTTTATTATAGTCGGTTCTATTAAATAACTAAATTTTTGCAAATGGCTAATATAATAAAAATTTTTATCAAAATGTAAGGGAAAAATATCCCGCTTTAATCATTTCTGCCTTTCAGTCCCTGTATTAAGGCAGATTATTTATCGCTTTTGCAAATATTATCGAATAATAATTTTAATATATAAGACGACTAAATCAACAAAATAGTTTCATATTATATTGTATTTTAACATCCCTGAAATGGAAATAACACGAATCTGATTAAATTTAATGGGAAATCAGAGAGATTTAATGGCTTTTGATTTAAATCACCAATTAAAAATCTAATTTGGTCTGGATTTCTTGAATATGCTTTTTCTTAGATTTGTGATTTTTCAAAAAATCGCCGAAATCGGCCTGTGTGATGATGTAAATTTTACCGACCTGTGTCGCCTTTAGATCGCCGGATTTAATGTGATACAATACCGTCGACCTGCTAACTTTCAATAAGTCAGCTACTTCATGAACGCTGAAAAATTCTTTCATTATTTCCGTTCCTTCAATATAAATTGGATTAACGGGTCAAGGAAAGTACTTTTTCCTAATTTAATTCAAAAATAACTTTTTTTTGTCTTATGTAAAATAATTTTGCAAATTATTAACCTGATGATCTTTCGAAGAAGTAATCTTACAAATTTAAGACGCATGCAGTTCTTTTATCGCTTTTATAATCTAAATAATTAACTATTTTAACCACTCAAAAATCGTCTTACAATTATAAATATGAGTCTTACATCCGCATCAATTTACAGGTTTCCAGCTTATGTACTCGTTATTGCCGCATTTTTACTTTTAAGCAGTAAAATTGAAGCACAGGATCTTCCCCCGATAAATATTCAATACTCATCGTACGTGTTAACTTCGGACGGCCATCTGATCGGGTACTTCGGCGAGAAGAACAGAATTGATGCAAGAAGCACAGGGTATATTTCCAAATACGTTCTCTGGTCGCTGATCGCTACCGAAGACCGCGACTTCTACAACCACGACGGAGTTTCGGTCAAAGGAATCATCAGGGGAATTTTCAGAACTCTCACCGGACATATTGAAGGCGGAAGCACACTTACAATGCAGCTCGCAAGAAATTTATTTCTTACCAACG
>JBJKTB010000338.1:0-3787 GCA_046703345.1 Ignavibacteriaceae bacterium | reverse complement strand
ATTCGTCAGTTATTATGCTTATTCCCAGCACTCTCATTCCCATATGGTTCGCAACTATGTTCTCCGGAATGGTAGACATGCCGACAACATCGGCTCCCGTAGCCCTTAAAAATCTGTACTCCGCCTTGGTCTCAAGGTTCGGACCCGGTACAGCAACATAAACGCCTTTCTGTACTTTAATCCTGTTCTCAAGCGCTATCTCTTCGCTCATTCGTATAAGCTCATGATCGTACGGCTCGCTCATATCCGGGAACCTCGGCCCGAGTTCGTCCTCATTCTTTCCTATCAGCGGATTGTCGCCGAGAAGATTAATGTGATCGGACATCAGCATTATATCGCCGCGCCTGTAGATGGGGTTCATGCCGCCGCAGGCGTTCGATACAAGCAGTGTTTTTACTCCCAGAAACTTCATTACTCTAACAGGATAAGTAATCTGCTGCATCGAGTAGCCTTCGTAATAATGAAAGCGGCCCTGCATTGCTACTACCTTCTTGTTGCCTATCGTCCCGAAAATTAACTTGCCTTTGTGCGACTCAACTGTGGATAAGGGGAAATGCGGAAGTTCCGCGTAATCTATCTCGTGCTCAACGGCTATCTCTTTTACCAGTCCGACGAGCCCTGTTCCGAGAATGATTCCTACCGGGTAATCTTCGCCGGTATGCTTTCTTATTACTTCCAGCGTTTCTTATATTTTAGGTATTAAATCTTTCATCTTGCTACAGTAGTTTGTTTACTATTTCGTCTACGTTTATATCAACTTTCTTTTTTTCTTCGAGCTTCGAAGTTTCAATTTCTTCTCCGGATACTCCGAACTTGCTCTCAAGAAGATGGCTCTGTGAGTCAACAATCGATTTTAAATTCGCTACTATCAGATCCTTTTCTTCTCTCAGACTTATAACCGCGTTGCGGATCTCGTTTGCGTTCTCGCGCGCTTTCTCCAGTATCTGCGACGCCTTGATCTCCGCTTCCTTTATCATCAGTCCCGCCTGCTTCTTAGTCGACTCTATCGACTTGCTCGAAGATTCCTGAGCCTTAAGCAGCGTGTCCTGTAAATTCTTTTCTATTCTCCGGAATTCAGAAAGCTTTGCTGTTGCTTCTTCTAGCTCTCTTTTCAACGCATCGTTTTCTTTTTGAAGAATTTCAAATTCATCGGCTAGCTTATCCAAAAAAGCCTGAACCTCATCCTTATCGTAGCCTCTGAGTGATTTATTGAATTCCTGCTTTTTAATAGTTATAGGGGAGACTTTCATAACTTCTCCTTCCAGCCTGTTGAATAATCGCGCTCGCCGAATATGGCCGTACCCAACCTCAGCATTGTTGCCCCTTCCTCAATAGCTATTTCATAATCCGAAGTCATTCCCATCGATAACTCACTTAATTTAAAATCCTCAGAATTCAGCTTGTCTCTCAATTTGCGAAGCTGCCTGAAACTCTGTCTTATCTGCTCCTCATCATCTGTAAGCGGCGCAATGGTCATAAGTCCGGCTAGTTCCACATTTGCGAAATCTTTACAGTAAAATGCCAGATCGCGCAGCTCGCTGTAGCTTTCTATTCCAGATTTGGTCTCTTCGTTTGAAGTTTTAACTTGTAAAAGAACTTTCTGTATTTTGCCTATCTTCTCCGCCCTCTTGTTTATTTCGGACGCTATAAGCAGAGAATCTACGGAATGAATGTATTCTGCCGAATTAACAACGAAACGGACTTTATTCCTCTGAAGACTGCCGATGAAATGCCATGTAATCTTGCTGCCTAACCTTCCGAATTTTATATCAAGCTCCTGCGCTCGGTTCTCGCCGAAATCGCGCATTCCCGCTTCATAGGCTTCGTCTATTTCCTCTGTACCGAAATTCTTTGAAACTGCGATTAGCCTTATACCGGAAGGATCTCGGTCTATTGACCGGCATTTTTCTTCTATCCTGTCCCGAACATTCTTTAGGTTTTCTGCAATCATAGTAAATTTAAGAATGTGAATTTATTGCTTTTCATATCAATAATCAACGTTAATCGGGCAGCGCCCCCGCTATTATTCCGTATATTTTGTCTCATATAATAACTAATTAATTGCGAAAAACACAATATTTTATTCAAAAACCGGATTTTTAAACAGACTGTCATTTTAATCTTATCAGCTCCCTTTTCCCGAAGCGCCTTCTGCCCAGCTGTTCAATTCCGACTATTATTTTAACTAATGTACCAGCGCTTTCTAAATTTTTTCATATTTTTGTAGAACATTTTGATATTTTTTTACCAGGAAAAATTTATGGAAAACACAATATTAAACAGTATTAAAGAAAAAGCCTCTAAGAAAAAGAAGACCATTGTTCTGCCCGAATCTCACGACGAAAGAGTCTTGAAGACCGCTGAAATTCTCGTTAAGGAAAATATAGCATCAGTTATTACTCTCGGCGACGAATCAAAAATAAGAAACAGCGCTGATAAGCTCGGAGTTAACTTGAGCGGCGTAAGAATAATCGACCCAGTAAAATCCGACAAGCTTAGCGATTTTACCAATATCTATTTCAATCTGAGAAAGAAAAAAGGCATCAGCATCGAAGATGCCCGCGAGACAGTTAAACGCGATCTGTTTTTCGGCGCCATGATGGTTAGAGAAGGTATGGCCGACGGCAGCGTTGCCGGCTCAACCGCTTCCACCGCTGATGTTTTGAAAGCCGGTATTCAGTGCGTTGGCATGCCGGAAGGCATCTCTACAGAATCCAGTTTCTTCTTAATGGTATTTCCTGAGAAGACTTATACATTTGCCGACTGCGCTGTAGTCCCTAATCCCGATGCCGCGCAGCTCGCCGATATCGCAGCTACTGCCGCAGCAAACCATGAAAAGCTGACTGGTGAAAAGCCGTACGTCGCTATGCTTTCATTCTCAACAAAGGGCAGCGCTAAGCACGAAAAGGTGGATAAAGTTCTTGAGGCACTTAAATTAGCTAAAGAAAAAAATCCGGATCTCGATATAGACGGCGAACTTCAGTTCGATGCCGCTATTGTAGACTCGGTGGGAAAAAGAAAAGCTCCCGGCAGCAGTGTTGCGGGCAGGGCTACTGTGCTTGTCTTCCCGGATCTCGATGCCGGAAATATCGGCTATAAGATTGCCCAGCGCATGGGCAAATGCGAAGCCGTCGGTCCCATTATCCAAGGGCTGAAAAAGCCTTACTTCGATCTGAGTCGCGGCTGCAGCGTAGACGATATTGTTAATACAGCGGCCATAGCCGCCTTAATGAGCTGATTCATTTTCGCTTGTAAAAAAGCGGTTGACTACCCGCCTCTATTTTGGTATGTTCAGTTCCGATCCTCGGGTTTTTTCTTTTTGTAAATAAGGAACGGAATTGAACATACCGCAGATTTTATTTTCGACTCCTTTATTTTGCACGCCGTCGGGCGGAACTATTTCCGCATTCCTATTACACTCTGCAGGAGGTTTTTGATTGAATAGTCCGTCTCAGGAAAAGCCTTCCGCCGTCGATAGATCCGGTCTTAAAAAAATTCTCGGCGTCAGTTTCGGAATTGCCGTTACTATAGGCGGTACAATCGGTGTCGGTATTTTAAGAACTCCCGGCATGGTAGCCGCCCAATTAGGAAGCGGCTGGCAGATAATTTTAGCGTGGATTTTGGGAGGCATATACGCGCTTCTCGGTACAGTCTCGGTAATAGAACTCGGTACAATGTTCCCCAAAGCCGGAGGCTGGTACGTTTTTGTCGGACGCGCTTTCGGCAACTATCCGGCGTTTATAGTAGGATGGAGCGACTGGATTGCAACATGCGCTTCTCTTGCCTC
>JBJKTB010000337.1:0-10361 GCA_046703345.1 Ignavibacteriaceae bacterium | reverse complement strand
CTCCTGTTTAGATTTTATAATATCGAAGCTTGATCCAGATTTTAAGCTCAAAAAAACATAAATTTCCTTCAGAAAATTTAAGGGGACGAAATGAAATATTTATTTGCCGTTCTGAGCTTCATCTTTTTAGCTATAATTTCAGGATGTTCTACGGTAACACAGACTCTGTATCTTCAAAATATGCAGGTTTCCGGCCCGGTTGCGAATACTCCTCTTAATATTACAACCCGCGATAAGAAGGATACTTTCACCTTCTCGGCGAGATTTTCAGTTAACGATAATCAAAAGATAAACGGAAGAGTTGAAGGGCATTCGAATGTAGATCCTCTGGGCAGTTATGCTGTTGACACGGTCTTCAACAACAACGGAACATGGTACTATAAACCTTCCGATAAAAACGTAAGACCGTACGAAGGCAGCAACCTCGAGTGGAATCTGCCTAATTACTCCGCCGCTGTGAGTGTAGATTACTCGCCCGGAGAAAATTTATCTCTTAATTTGGGATTAAATTATGCCGTGCAGAATCAAGCCAGTTACTCCGGCGGAAATGCCGGCATAGGGTTCTTCTCGGTTAAAGGAAATTCCGCCGTGAGGCTGGACGCCGGTGTAATCTGGCAGGAAATGTCTTATGTCGCGTCCACGGTAATGGTTACCACCGATAAGCCGTTTTCCGGGCCGAGCACCACTACGGTGGATTTCTTCAAGGACAGAAACCGATCGACAAACTGGAATCCGTACGTATCGCTTACTTATAATTCGATTTCCGAAACGGCGCTCGTTAATTATTTTATTAGCGCGGGTTTCTTCAGTCAGACTCTTTTCGATTTCACTCCGTCATCGCCGAATCCCGAATATTATCCTTTCGCGTTTACCGTCATACGTAATGACCAGCGGGGAGAATCGACTGCGTCGTTCTTCCATATTACTCCCGGGATATTTTTTAATATGACTGATAACAGCAAAATACTATTCGGAGTTAGAATTTTAAAAGAAACACAGATAGAGGATGCGTCTAAATCGCTTTTTGTTCTGCCCGTGCTTCAGCTCGATATGAATTTTTAATTTCCGTATATATAAAAATTAGAAATATCATCGATTCAATTTCTGCGAATCTTTATTTTTCTTTAAGATTCACCATATATAGTTCTTCGGAAGCGCTCAACATATAAGATTTCAAATCGATAATTATTAACAACTATTGCGGCTGCAAAATGCCGGCGGGGTGCGTTTTATCCTATTGATTTTAGACAAAAATATTTAACTTTGACAAATTTTATTTGAGACGAAAGAGGATTTCATGAAGTATGTTTTTTTGATTGTCGCTGCATTTCTTTTGACTAATATTTCTTATTCTCAGAAATTAATAAGTATACAAAAGGAATCTATAGATAAGCCCCAAAGTTATCCGGTGCCTGCCGAGACGTATCTGAAAGCTCTGAACGAGCAGACGAGAAAGTACATCGCGGCTCATCCGGAAGAAATTAGACAAATGAAAAAGACCCAAAATACTTCATGGAACTTCAGTGTAGGCTCGACCCATTCCTGGTATGCGGTAAACATAACAAACAGCCAGTTCTATCAGGTTGCATCAACGTGCAGAGCGATAGGCGCACATTCCTATATCTTTGTAGCTGATGATGTGTGGGGCACCACTGTTAATCAGGCTGCGGTTGACTCGGTTGAGAATGAGTGGGAGAACAAGACCCCCGCCGATCCTAACAAGGGCATTTACCAGACAGACGTTGATACCTTCGGCGATCCGCCTGATGTGGACGGCGATCCGCGGATTATAATTCTTATTATGGATATTAAAGACGGATATAACGGAAGCGGCGGATATGTTGCCGGATACTTCCTTAGTTACAACGAAACTGGTCAGGCGTTCAGCAACAAAGCCGAAATTTATTATATGGACGCAAATCCCACCAACCTGACAACCGCCGGCGGATTGGAAACAGCAATGGAAACAGCGGCACACGAATTTCAGCATATGATTAATTATCATTATCACTACGGCAGCGAAGCTACTTTCATCAACGAAGGGCTTTCAATGTTTGCCGAAGTTAATTGCGGATATCCTTCGTCTTTCCAATCGCTTTATGCCGCCGAGCCCAACTACTCTCTCTTCGGCTGTAGAGGAAACGACAATACAAAAGTGCTCACCGATTACGGAAGAGCACAAAGATTCATGATTTATCTGCACGATCAGTTCGGTGTCGGCATTATGAAATACATTGTGCAGGGCACAAAAGTCGGAATCGACGGGATAAGCAGCGCGTTAAACAGCGTCGGCCAGTCGATCACTTTCAATCAGGTTTTTATAAACTGGGAAATCGCAAACGAACTGAACGACAGAACGGTTAATCCGTCATACGGCTATACTTATCCGAATATACCTAAAAGCGTAACAAAGACTTTTTACGATCCGAATGTTTCGGCTACCGACACACTTTATAACCAGGCGGCGGAGTATCTTACTTTTACCGGTGGAAGTAATCTTAACATAACAATTTCATCAAAAGGTTCGGCGGTTATCGCGAAGGCTTTTGAAACCGGCGACAACGGAACACAAGTAGTAGATGTTCCTCTTAACCAGAATTTTTCTCTGCCTGAATACGGTACGACTTACAAAACAATTACATTCGCCGTGCTCGATACCAGCGCTTATATCCAGCAGATATATTCCTACACTGCCACAGGAAACGCAAATACAACAGCGACAGAACTAAAATGGGATACGACGGAACCGATGGGTTATTTGCAGCTTACCCGAGGCGATAGTGTCGCGGTTCAGTTTGACGGTATTCCCGGCGCCAAGCTCGATTCGATTAGAGTCGCTTTGCGCGGCGTTGCACCGATTAACGGAAGCATTTACAGTTATACCGGTTATACAACTCAGCTGGGCGGAACAAAATTAGCTTCGTTTACCGCTACCTCCGCTTTGTCCCAAGCTCCTCCGGTTGTTAATTCTACCGGTGATTATCCTTATGCGATCCCTTATCAAAATTGGGTTACTGTAGATTTAACTTCTAACAATATTGATGCAAGCAATCCCTTCGTTGTGGAATTTCCGGTAGGCGCGGATTATCCCACTTCAAACCGTGTAATGATTACCGAATATCCTTCATCAAGTTCATATCATAGTTTTGCCTACGAATCAACAACGAGTCCGGTTACCTGGACATACTATGGGGTATCAGGTAAAACCGGCTACATCTTTCTTTTCCTTGTGCGGGCTTACGTAAGCTTTAACACCGCTACAGGCATAAAGCAGACGGTAGAACTCATGCCGGCCGATTATTCCCTGTCGCAGAATTATCCAAATCCGTTTAATCCGACAACAAGAATTCAGTTTGAACTTCCCAAAGCAAGCAAAGTGAAAATTGTCGTATATAATCAGATCGGCCAGCAGGTTGCACAGCTGGCAAATGCAGAATATCCTGCGGGCACGCATGAAGTTAATTTTGACGGCACAAGTTTATCCAGCGGAATATATTATTACCGTATTGAAGCCGGCAGCTATGTTCAAACAAGAAAGATGGTGCTACTGAAATAATCTTCAAACCTCCGAGGTTTTTAGAACCTCGGAGGTTTGTAAAAGTTACATCAGCTCGCTTTCCGGAGGCCTCTTCATATTCTTAAGTCCAACTTTATTGATTAGATCACCGTAATTAATAAGTTTTATGTGGTTGACTTTTATTGTTTCTAAGAACTTAGGCGACAGAAGCGCGTTAAGTTCGGCGTTGCGATGCCTGCTCATTTCTTTTAAGCCGAAGCTGTTCAGATCGATGAGCGCCGCCATTTCGGGATTGTTCAATCCGATGTGGCAGACAAGAAGATTAACCTGCTTGTCATTAATTTTGCCGAGAGTATTATACAAACTATCCGCCTTGCTGTCTATCGGATCGGAGTACATACTCGGTATATCCTCTTCCCCGAAATATCTGGAAATTCCAAGATGGTATTCTTTAGCAAGCTTTTCGAGTATTGCTCTGTACTCGGGTTTTTCAACCGCGGTGCTCATATGGTAATCCACGTATTTGATATCGAGTCCGGACGCAAGCGCTCTTTTAATTTGAGCGCGGAGTTCTGTTTCAATGTCTTTTAGTTTAGGATGATTCGCATCGAAGGCGGCCCTGGAAGGAAAGAAATACCCCAGGCTGTCAACCAGCGACGGAACTGCCGTTCTTCCGGCAACAGGTCCCCACCTGTAATTCTTCCATTCCGCATTAAGCGTCAGGTGTATTCCTACGGTAACCTGTGGATGATTTTTCAAAATCTCCACTGCTTCCTGGTACCACGGACAGGCGAACATTATCGACGCGGAAAACGGAATGCCCGTCTTAATCAGCTCGGCGGCGGCCATATTAACTGAATGACACATGCCTATATCGTCGCATCTAATAAGAAGTTCTTTCGTGCCATTTTCATTTTGCGCAAAAGTAATCGAAAATGTGATAGTCAGGACAGAGACCATCAGCATAACAATTTTAAACATAATAACCCCGTAGTTTATTTTTTGATGGAACAGGCGCTCACCTGAGTAATTCTTACGCAATAAGCATGCTCAATATAATTTAATCGATAATCATTATCGAGAAAAATTTCCGGCTTATTGCAATATGCATGTCGAATTATGATATTTACATAATTTGTTTTCGGTATAAATTTCATAAAGCGGAATGAATATTGCTCATCATAAATATTACAGGAGTAAGATGAAATCATTATTACTTGTATCCTTTGTCTTTAGTATGTTACTTATTGGCGGCTGCGCGCATACCAATGAGCTTGCAAAATACGAGCTGTCAAAGAAAGGCATTCTATTTGTAAACAACACCTCCCCTGACGCAGCCACTATTAAGGTAGTAACTCAAACACCTTCAGATCAGAAAAAGGAAAAGAACGATCTTCTTAATACAATTGCCTCGGTCGGTTCCGATATCCTTTCGAGCAGCAGCGTTGATAAAATAACAAACTCTGTCCGTACCGATTCAATGGCCGTTTATGTATCGGACGGATTGAAGAATGCGCTTATCACATACCTTAATATCGAACCGGTTAGCTCCCTTCAAGATGATCCGCAGTTTGTGGTTGAGACTACATTAGAGGAGTGCAAGCTGGTTGCTTCTGCTTCAAGCGTTTCCGTAAGCGTACGTGCGTACGCCCGAATAATAGACCGCAAATCCGGCAACATCGTTTGGGATGATGATGAGACACAGATAATTCCGATAAGGCAGGACTATTCCGATACTAAGGATAATTCGGCAACCTTAAACAAAGTTTTTTCAGCAGTTCAACTCGCATCGCTGTCCGAAAAACAGATACAGCATGTGGTTAATGTTGCCGCAAAAGGCGCCGGCAAAGAGATGGGGGAAACTCTGCGTAAAGATGTTATTGACTCGAGAAAACAATAATAAATTTTGCTTTGCGGCCGGGTAGATTCCGGCCGCATCGTAAAATCTTAATCCATCATAAATTCTTAATTTGATTTATTGTCAATGTAAATTTCCCTTCCGATTGATTCACGGCAACAAACTATTCTAACCTTTATCTTAATGATAATTAGCACAACCTCTGCTCCTCAGCGTAATTATATTATTCCGCTTAATTTGCAGAAAGGTGATAAGCTTAAATGAAATTTCTTTTGCGTGTTCCGCTCTTCATTGCTGCCGCTTCGGTAATTTTTATGTTTTCCGAATGCAGCCAGCCTTCAACCTCCGCGCCGGTAATAAATACAGTAACGGCGGTAGACTGGACGCAAAACGGCTTCCCTACTATTGCCGACAGCGCAAATATTATGGTTGGCGTTGCAGATACACTTAATTCAGGTCCTTATACTGTTATAATTCCTTCTAATGCTTTCAGTGAACCTGTAAAGTTTGAAATACTTAGCGGCGATACTTCATCATTCGCGGCACAGGCACCAAAGGGACAAATTCCACAACTCGCTTTTGCCTTTAATGTGATTGATATTGCCAACGGCGGATTGATAGTAGATTTTAATACCGATGTAACAGTAATAGTTAAAAGCCCAGTAATTACATCTCAGAGTCAATTTTACAACGTTACAACCGACGGAGGGTATACTATAAATAACGGCGGAATGGTAGTTCAATCAGGCATGCTTGAGCATCCTATAGGCGGAACGGCAGCGGGATGGGTAATCACCTCACCGGTAAAATAAAGCCGATCAAATGAAAACTTCTTAGAAATAAATTATTCGGAATGAGAAAATATTTTAATAGTAAATACGAGATTTAACAATTCTTATATTTTCAGCGCATGATACTCCTTATCTTCTAAAATAAAAATTTCATTATATTTGCCTATTGCTTCGAACAATAACGGTTAATAAATGAAAACTAAAATTGAAATCGCAAAGAACTGGCTTCCGCGCTATACGGGAACAAAACTTGATGAGTTCGGAGACTATATGCTGCTTACTAATTTCGATAATTATGTAAGCCGCTTCGCTGAAATCTTCGGCTGCGAAATTAAAGGCGAAGATCGGCCCATGCAGACAGCCACAAATTCAAACGGATTAACTATTATAAATTTCGGAATCGGCTCGCCCAACGCAGCAACCATTATGGATCTTCTGGTTGCTAAGCAGCCTAAAGCAGTATTGTTCCTTGGCAAATGCGGCGGACTTAAGTCTTCTACGGAGCTTGGGCATTTAATTTTGCCGATTGCCGCAATAAGAGGCGAAGGTACAAGCGACGATTATGTACCGAAAGAAGTTCCAGCGCTTCCTTCGTTTAAGCTGCACAAGTTTGTCTCGCAGAAAATAATGGATCATAACCTCGAATACAGAACGGGTGTGGTTTTTACTACGAACCGGCGGGTTTGGGAGTGGGACGACAATTTTAAAAAGTATCTTAAAAAATTATATACTATCGCTATCGATATGGAAACTGCGACATTATTCAGCGTAGGACTAGTTAACCAGATTCCGCGCGGAGCACTGCTGCTGGTTTCAGATCTCCCGATGTTTCCGGCGGGAGTTAAAACCGAAGAATCGGATAAAAAAGTAACTGAAAAATTCGTTCAGCTTCATCTTCAGATAGGCATAGAGGCGATGACGGAGATCGGACAGAAAGGCGAAGCGATTAAGCACTTTAAATATTAAGAAGCCGGATTGAGAATAAAATTTTAATCCTCGTCGTAGGGCCATCCTTTGTCGTGAGAAATTTCAAGTTTCCCGTGAGTTTCTTCTTCTTCCTCTTCCCACTCATATTTTTTATACGGATCAGATTTCCTAAAATAGAAAGCGCAGAATATTCCCGTCAGTGAACCGAAAAGATGGTATTCCCACGAAATGCCGTTATTCAGCGGTATTACTCCCCAAATTATGCTTCCATATAAAAAAGTAACGATCAATGCCAGCGCTACCGAACGCGTATCTCTTCTTATTATTCCGCTGAAGAACAAAAAAGTTACGAGACCGTATATCATTCCGCTTGCGCCTATATGGTAAGCAGGGCGCGCCAGAAGCCAAACGAAAACTCCTGGTACGAAATACACGATAGCAAAAACTTTAAACGCCGCGTTCCTATAAAAATATAAGATACCGGTTCCCAAAAATAAGAGAGGGAGAGTGTTCGAAAACAAATGTGCGTATCCCGCATGAATAAGCGGAGCAGTAATAATGCCAAGCAGACCTGTTAATCTTCTAGGAAATAATCCGAGCCTGTCGAAATTAAGTCCGAATAATTTTTCACTGAGAAGTATAACCCACAGCAGGACCACGAAAGCTGCGGGTATTGCGAGACTGAATAGAAATTTTCCTTTTTCTTCTTTCATCCGTTTTATGTTCCTTCCCGGGGTGATCTGATAGAAGTTATTATCCGGCAAAGCGATAGCCACACAATTCCGAGCGCCCAGCCGGCAATAATATCTGTGGGATAATGTACGCCTAAATAAACTCTGCTTAATCCTATAGCAAACGGTAAAATAAACGCCGCGCTTATAAAGTATATTTTTAATTTCTCATTCACACCGGAATAAATCAACAGCAAAGCCAAAGTAGAATAAACTACAACGGACATCATGGAATGACCGCTGGGGAAACTGTAAAATTCCGCGTTAACCAAATGCGGAACAATTGCGGGCCTGGGTCTTGCAAAGAATTCTTTGAGGGTAAGTTCGGAAATTACTGCCCCGGCTGCTATAGTTAAAAATATACCTGCCAGCCGTCCTATTTTTTTAAGTATGAAATAAGTTACCGCAATTATAGAGACCGTAATTAGTAAAGATGCGTTTCCCAGTACAGTAATTCCCTCGAATAAAGGCAACAGCCATTTAGGTCCGATGGGAACCAATAAATTGTCCGGCTTTCTAAAAAACAATAATATTGAATTGTCTGCAGCTTGAGTTTGATGATTAGCTGCCATTACCGCCGTTACTGTAAACAGCACTAATCCTGTTATCAACAATATATAATAACCAAATAAATTTGTGCTGCCCCTATGCATAAAAAGCATCCATTTACTGCTGCTTATTATCAATCATGCTAAAATTTAATCGAAAAATAAAAATTAGCGCAAAACTTAATTACAATATAAAAATTTTTTAATGAAGCGGTTTAAGATGATAATTTTGCTAAAAACTTTTTAAAAAGAATTTGCGTTAAAATGAAAATAAACAGCATGAAGAATGATGAAAATCATTTTAGGGAACGGGACAAATGCCGTGGCTAATCTGCCAGACGAACGCGAAGATTATTAGCATTACGATGATTATTTTCACTAACAGCTTGAATAGTTTCATGGATTTCAATTCAATTGATAAAACTATGGTATACGGACCTTACGCGGTTCTTCAACCTTCTTAAAAAGCCAGAATGCGGCCGAGGCTGCCAGCAAGGCGTTAATAACGAACACGGGCTCGAATCCTAATATAGAAATTAAAACCCCGCTTACAATACCGAATAAAAGTGCCGGTGATGTAATGGTGTTTAGTAAGGAAATATAAAATGATCTTTCCGACTCATTGCAGACTTCAACTAAAAATGACAGTCGCGAAATTCCCTGTATCGCGGTTGAGAATCCCATAAAGACGAAAACAAACCCGAAGATTAATACGTTATTAGATATAACTGCCGTTAAGCTTGCCGTCATAGAAGAAAGCGATAAAATGATGAGATTGTTTTTATGCCCGAAAGTATCGCCCAAATAACCGAAGATCACGTTGCCCAGTACCATGCTTCCCATCAGAACAATGGTAAAATTGCCCACAAAAGAAGTAGGAAGATGAAACTTTTTTATTCCGTAGACGGCGTAGAAAGCAAAGATAGTTAGAGAAATAAGATATAAAGCATCGCTGATAACGAAGTTCTTAAAATTTCTGTTATCCTTAAATATCTGCTTTGCGCGCGAAAGTCTTTTTAAATGCTTTACCTCTATTTCTTCGAGAATAGTAGTATCAGGCTCATTTACTTGCCGAAGAAAGTTAAAGGATACCATCATTAATGTGTAGCATGTTAAAAATAAGACGGCAAAATTATCAGGAAAAACAACTGACGAAAGTATAATTGTAATAAGGTAGCCCGCTAAAATTCCCAGCGATGCGCTGCCCAATTGTCTTACCGCCAGCAGTCGGCCTCTCAGCTTTATCGGTGTTGTTTTCGAGAAAAGAGTATACCACGAAGGAACGCCGATGCTTCCGGTAAGTGCCGTAATAAAAATCAAAGACAGCAGGGCGTATACGGATAAGTACTTGGGAATTTCCGGCAGCAGAAAGAAAGCAAATAACGAAATTACAAGGAACATACTTCTGTTTACCAGACCGTAGCGCAGCGCAACGGGTTTTATTTTTACATCATTCTTAAAAAGATGGGTAAATAAAAACTGCGGTAAATTTAGGCCGATCAGCCAAAGCACCGGAACGCTTCCAATTTCAATGGAATGTCCGCCGATTCTCTCGACAAATACAGGCATAATTATATTTACCGAAGCGAAGTTCATGGCAAATCCGAAGATGGCGCCGTCGGCGATGTGCATGAGAATATTATGCTTCAACGATGCCGCATCGGCATCTTGTAGTTTATTCAGCTGAAAATATCTGTTAAAGACCCTGCTTTTCATTTAATAATGAATCAAATCCATGCGTAAAAAATAAAATTGATTTTCAACGTGAAAAATTAATTCGATTTATATTTAAAACGGTTGTTGTGCGGCAAAAATTGTTGAATAAGGAAAAATTGCTCGAATGGTTTAAAAAAGAAAAGCGCTCATAAAGAGCGCTTCTGGATTGCAAGTTCACCAAATATTTTTTAATTCTTCGGTTTTGCTTCGCTAACAATAATGTTACGGCCTTTGAATTCCGTTCCATTTAAAGCCTGGATCGCATTACTTGCC
>JBJKTB010000336.1:0-4697 GCA_046703345.1 Ignavibacteriaceae bacterium | reverse complement strand
CGACAGGGCATATTTAAAGACGAGGCATGAGACCGGTGACAACGCATTGAGACTCGATTATGTAAACATGAAATCGGAATTAAGTTATAAGTCGGGCGCGCATTATGTTAGTTCAGGCATTAATATTAATCTTTCACATCTTAATAATGTACTAAACGAGGCAGCCGAAGAAACCGGCGCCGATTCGGTATTAAATCCGCCGTATAAGGCTTATAATATTCAGAAGATAAATTTAAATTCCGTCGGGTTATACTCCGAGGATGAAATTTCCATAAGCAGGACGCTGCGCGGGTACGCAGGCGTCAGATTACTGAAATATTACTATAACGGACAGCTGCTTTTCAGCCCAAGGGCGGCTGTGCATTACAGTCCGGATAATCTTAATACACTGAGTTTAAGCTGGGGTTATTATTATCAGCCTCCGTATTTTTACGAGCTGAAAGACCGGAGCGATACGCTTCCGCCGCTGAAAGCTCAGCGTTCGGTTCATTACGAAGCCGACTGGGAAAACACATTCAACGGCGGGATGAAGTTCATCGCGGAAGTTTATTATAAAAGGATGACGGATCTCATTCCTTACTACGCGGATCAGCTTAATCTTGTATACGGGAACAGCAATAACTCGGACGGATACGCTTACGGACTCGATCTGCAGTACGAAGGCGAGCTGGTGGAAGGCATGAAAACATGGATCGGATACAGCTACCTTAATTCGATGGAACGGACAGCCGGATCCTCATACCACAGGTCGCTGCTGGATCAGACGCATACAATAAGGGTTTATCTTCAGGACAGGGTGAAGAACAATAAAAACTTCCAGTCGCATGTTCTATTCATGTTCGGCTCAGGATATTTATATCATCCGATGCAGACCGTAACCGATCCGGCAACCGGAGGACACACGATGACGGTTGATTACAACGATACATTCACTTACCCGTTTTATTTCAGGATGGATATGGGGCTAACATTTAAATTCAATGCCGGGAAGTGCTCGGATATTATAGTTACGGCGGATGTTTACAACATGTTCAACAACTACAATATCGGTTCCTATTCATGGTATCATGTATTCGGAGGAGCGTCGCAGCCGGTTCCCGTGGCTAATATATATTCACCGAGATTTTTCAATCTGGGCGTGGAATATATATTTTAAAAAGTAATTCAATTCACCGCTTATTTTTCAGGCTCCCGCAGAAGAAAGATAAATAAAAAGCTGCGACTGTTACTTTTGAACTTGCAGGCTGCCTGACTAAATATTCGTTTAATTTTCGGCAAACAGTTATTTTTGCGTACGGAATTATGAAATAAAAGGAAATAAAAAATGGAATACAGGAATTTAGGGAATACAGATTTAAGATTATCGGCAATTACATACGGCGCGTGGGCAATAGGCGGATGGATGTGGGGAGGAGCCGACAGGAAGGACGCTGTTGACGCAATAAAGGCATCTTATGAGTTAGGAGTAACGTCGATCGATACAGCTCCGGCCTACGGCCAGGGTTTAAGCGAGGAAATAGCAGGCGAAGCGATCAAAGATATACCGAGAGACAAAGTTCAGGTGCTGACAAAATACGGTTTGAGGTGGGATACTACGCAGGGAGAGTTCTTCTTTACAAGCAAGGACAACGAAGGCAAAGATATAGACATGTACAAGTTCGCGGGCAAGGAAGGGATAATATACGAGTGCGAGCAAAGTCTGAAAAGATTAGGCACTGATTACATTGATTTATACCAGATTCACTGGCACGACAGTACGACTCCAATAGAAGAAACGATGGAAGCTGTTTCGCTTCTTATTGAGCAGGGGAAAGTAAGATACGCCGGCGTATGCAACTACAACGCTGAGCAGATGGAAGAGGCGGCAAAGTTCATCAACCTCGCTGCCGATCAGGTGCCGTTCAGTATGGTAAGAAGGGAAATTGAGGATGAACTTGTTCCTTACTGTATTAAAAATAACAAAGCTATACTTGCCTACAGTCCGCTGCAGAAAGGTTTGTTAACCGGAAAGATAAAGCCGGGCTACAAATTCAACAGCGGCGATCACAGGCCGGGCGATAATTATTTTTCAGAAGCTAACATATTAAGCATAAATTCTTTTCTTGAGAAGATTAAGCCGCTGGCAGAGGATAAAAACGCTACGCCGGCGCAGCTTGTAATTAAATGGACGATTGAAAGGAACGGGATTACTATCGCATTAGTAGGGGCGAGGAACGCACAGCAGGCCGAGCAAAACGCAAAAGCCGGCAATTTGGTATTAACAAAAGAAGAAATCGATTACATAAACGAAAATCTGTACAAAGTGAAAATAGTATTATAAAGAAAAATTATTCCGCGCCTTCCGTATTATTCTTTTATTACGGAAGGCGGTTAAATAATATTATACGAAATTCTATAAAGTTTTTTTATAAATTAGCTGCGACTGACTTTTAAAAATTATTAAAGGGGTAAGATATGAGACAGATAAAGTATTATTTATCTTTCGCGGCGGTTATTTTATTTGTGTCGACCGCTTACGCTCAATACACCAGAGGTATTGTAAAAGAAGGACTCACCGTTCACAGTGAAATACTAAACAAGGACGTCCGCTACACCATATATCTTCCTTTCGACTACGAGACATCAAGCAGATACTATCCGGCAGTTTATCTTCTCCACGGATACACGGACAACGATACGGGGTGGCTTCAGTTCGGGGAGGCAAACATGATCGCCGACAAAGAGATCGCCGAAAGCGAAATACCGCCGATGATACTTGTAATGCCTGACGGCGGGGTGTCGTGGTATGTAAACAATTACAACGACTCGGTGAGATACGAAGATTTCTTTTTCAAAGAATTTATCCCATATATTGAGCAGCATTACCGTATCCGTTCGGATAAGCGGTACCGCGCGGTAGCCGGTTTATCGATGGGAGGATACGGCGCGCTTGTATACGCGCTAAAGCATCCCGATATGTTTTCAGCCTGCGCCGCTTTCAGTCCGGGCATTTATACAGACGAAGAGATAATCAATATGAACGACGGGATATGGAAAAGAGTATTAGGAGTTGTATTTGATCCCAATCTGGAAGGGAAGGCGAGAATATCGAAGCAGTTCACGGAGAACGATCCTTTTTATATTGTTAAGAGCGAGGACATCAACAAGATTAGAAGCGTAAGACTTTACATTGACGTAGGGGATGACGATTTTCTTTACAAGGGGAATTCGAGTTTTCATATTTTGCTGAGAGATATGAAAATACCGCACGAGTACCGTGTACGGGACGGGGGACATCAGTGGTCGTACTGGCGAAGCGGACTTCCCGACGGATTAAAGTATATCGGAGTGAGTTTTCATCAGCCGTAGAAGGAAGAATTTATTCAAATCCAGTCAGCCGCAACGGCATCCATTATTCTGCGGATCAATTCTTTATTGTGTCTGACAATTTCGGTCTTTCTGGGGATCGGCTGGAAGGCCGGAATATGATCGTGGAGAGTTTCAGGCAACTCTTTACCGATGCGCCGTTCCCATTTTTCGCGCCACTCTGCGGGAACATGCTGCGGAATATCAAGACCGGCAAGAATCATATAAAGTATTGACCAAACTCTCGGAGTAGCGTTAAGAGAGTAGCCGCCGCCGAAAGTGAAGAGTGCTTTTCCGTTAGAGTATTTGTCGATTAATTCAAAAACGCGGCGGTAGATCTTTTCGAAGTCGTAAGTAGTAAGCATTAAATCGGCCAGAGGGTCTGAGAAATGTGGGTCGGCTCCGCACTGAACGACCATCGCGTTCGGTTTAAACCATGAAAGAGCGGGCACCAGAATTCCGTTAAGCACTTCCATGTATGAATCGCCTTCGGTAAAGGGCTCAAGCGGCAGGTTCAGCTTAAGCGATCGGCCCATTCCTCTGCCGAGTTCGTGGATCCAGCCCGTACCGGGAAACAGATACTCGCCCGATTCGTGAAATGAAATGGTCATCACGTTCTCATCCGAATTAAACATTTCCTGGACGCCGTCGCCGTGATGCACATCGAGATCGAGATAGACGACATGCCATCCCGCGCTGACCATTTCTTTAAGCGCCAAAGCAAGGTCGTTGTAAAGGCAGAAGCCGGCGGCGAGATTTTGATGGGCATGATGAAATCCGCCGCCCATTTGAAGCACTTTATCGGCCTGATTTTCTATAAGTATTTTAGCGCCAAGCAGAGTGCCGCCCACTTGATAGCGCGCCCATTCCGCCATACCGGGAACGACAGGATTATCGGCGCTGCCGACGCCGTACTCCTCAATATTCTCTAATTTTTCTCCGCCGCTGACGGCTTCGATAGCATCAATATATTCTTTACCGTGGACCGCGTAAAGTTCTTCCGGAGAGACAGGGGAGGGCAAAACCGTTTCACACATGCAGCCCAGTTTTGTAAGAAGATCAAATACCATTTCAATCCTAAGCGGACTGAAAGGATGGCCGGGCCCGAGATCGTAATTTTTATATGCCGGATGGTAAATTACTTTATACATGCTATATGCACCGGCCATACAACCTCAAAACCCGCACTGCAGATAGCTTCGGCCAGAGGTTTTATTTCAATAGTTCCGATCCTCAACACGAGTCTGACTTTTTTCCCTTCTTCCGGATAGGTAAGGATTGAGTGAATATTAACCTTTCTTTCGGCAAGTAGGGAAGCAAGTCTGGCTAGTTCGCCTGATCTATTAGGAAGT
>JBJKTB010000335.1:0-2696 GCA_046703345.1 Ignavibacteriaceae bacterium | reverse complement strand
GATTAAAAGGATTCGGATAATTCTGTTCGAGACTGAAATTCTTCGGAATATATTTAGGCATTTCTTCCGCAATTGATGTTACTACTCTGTCACCGTTCGTAATTCTGTATACTCTGCCCTGGTCGCAAAGCAGCCAGCCGTCATGATTATCAGTGAACTTTATATCTCTTGCAGCAAGTGTTGAATCTTTCACCTCAACTTTTGTCCAGGTTCTTCCTGTATCGCTGCTGAAGAACATTCTATTGGAGTCGGTAAACCACATCTTAGACGGATCACCGGGAATAAACTCAATATCGTTTCCCCAGCCGGCAGAGGGAATTTTGAAACTCTGCCAGCTCTGTCCTCCGTCAGTAGTTCTCATCATCTGCGATACGGTTCCGCAAGAGGAACAGCCGGAATTATAAGCAAGTCCGATATTGGAATCGTAAAATTTTAATATCTCCGCGTAATCCGAAAACCCGGTCTTAAACCAATCCGCGCCGGCGTTTGTCGTTTTATATAAGAATTGAGGATTCTCTCCGCTCGCGAAGAAATAGCCAGTACTGTTGTCCGGAAAATCAAGCCTTCTCCACATGTCTCCGGAACCGAGTCCGCGTAAAAAGCCGGTGTTTGTCTGCACCCAGGTTGCCCCGCCGTCGGTTGTCTTCTGAAACAGCGCCGGTTTGGATTCTGTGAACATCTCTCTCGACCAGGTATTTCCATTGTCAGTAGTTTTTAAAATTACATTATTTGCGCCCACCGCATAACCTGTGCCGGAGTTGATGAAGGCAATGTCGTTTAGGAAGTATGTAGAAAGCTGCGGAATAATTTCCCAAGTCGCTCCGCCATCAGTAGTTTTTGCAGCGCCTCCTTGCCCGGCTATCCATCCGTGATTTTCATCGGCGAAATAAATTGAGCCGGGATAGATACCCGTTTTATTTCCCAGATTTTTCCAGGTTGATCCTCCGTCGGCAGTATAATACAAACGGTTTACCGAAGAATTTATCCATCCGTGAATATTATCCGAAAAGAATACGGAGGATTTGGAGGAAACAAAAATACTGTCGCTAGAGACCACGTTCCAGTTTGTACCGCCGTCTGTAGTTTGAAGAATCGCGTTCTGCTTAGATCCCCAGTTTAAGGTCGATATCCAACCGGTGTTCTGATTTATGAACCTGATTGATGTTACTGTTTTTGATACCGCCGGATACAACTCGTTCCAAGTCTGACCGGCGTCCGTAGTTTTATATAAAGAAGAAGAATAGTCAGTTGCTGCAAATCCTGTAGATTCGTTAGTAAAATTAATGTAGTTAAAATCGAATACGCTGGAAACGTTAAGTTTCTGCCAGCTCAGTCCGGCATCTGTAGTTTTAAGAACAGTCCCTTTGCTGCAGGCTGCATATCCTGTCTTATTTCCGGTGAAATAAATTTTATTTATTTCTATCCCGGCCGCTGTATATAATAGATTCCAGCCTGCTCCGCCGTCGGTGGTGCGGTAAATAGTTCCTTCAGATTTCTGAGCATCGTAGCCTGCTGCGTATCCGTTATTTCCGTCAATAAAAAATGAAGTATTGAGCTTCGGGTCAGGCGGAGAATCGCCCATAGATATTCCGTTTGAAGCGTTGAACATTTTAATATAGTCGAGATAAGTTGTCTTTGAAGAATCGCCGAACTGAAGCTGCCAGCTGTTTCCGCCGTCCGAAGTTGCGTATATTCTTCCTCCGCCTGTGGTCAGCCAAATATGCGCCGGATCGGTCATCGATATATCGACCAGTCCTTCGTTGTTACCAGGCTGCCAGGGCAGCGCACTCCAATTGTTTCCGCCGTCGGATGTTTTAAATATCAGCTGAGAGGGATAACTGCCCTGAATGCATATAACGGCGTTCATACTGTCTGCTGCGTCCATAGCCATACCTAGGCCAGTACCTTCGGCAAATGCAGGTATACCGTTATTTTTTAGCTGCCATTGAGCGTTAAGATTAGCGGTAAGCGCGAAGGCTAGTATAACAATCAGGAAGGCATTCTTTCTTTTCATCGCATTTCCCCAAATTATTTTTCGAACTTGTCTGCGGTAAAAGAGAACCTCAATGGTCTTCAATTTAATTAATTATGTATGAATGTGCAATAATTTCAGCTCATCCGGTAGTGCGTAATATTCCCACCCGGAAGGACTAAACTTATTATGCTCGTCCGGCTTACCGTCTTAAAATAAAAAAGTTAAAATATATTTAAACCGGACGCCGTTTTATTTTGTCAATTATCTGACGATAGGTATTTATTCATCTTCAGAGCTACGATTACAAAGATATGACGACGATTATAAATTCATTCAAATCAAAAATCCGGCCGGTTCGGTACTTTCCGATCATGGGGGTAACTTCTAAAACAATCTAACGGGAAACATCAATGAGAAAATTTAATTACCTTCTACTGGTATTCATTATGACTGCAGGCTTAGGCGTCCTTTCGGCGCAGACTTTTGAATACGTATCACCGAGGAATAATTCAATACTCAACTCGCTTCAAACTAATATTATACTGAAATCATCATCCAATATTGATCAGTCCAGTCTGTCGCAGAGCGAGTTTATTGTTGAGGGGAGCAAAAGCGGCATCCACAAAGGCGAAGTAAAATTATCGGACGACAACAAAACCGTACTGTTCGATCCTTACACTCCGTTCGCAGCGGGCGAGAAGGTAAGCGTAACAGTTAATTC
>JBJKTB010000334.1:0-4562 GCA_046703345.1 Ignavibacteriaceae bacterium | reverse complement strand
AGGTTGCTCTTCGTTAAACTTGACTAGAAACTCGGCCACTTTTTCGGTACCGTTTTCAAGGGAAGCACCTTCGATGTTTTTAACGTAGTCGGAGTATAGTTTATTATTTCCGAGCAGATCGCCTATAAGCGCAGGAAGTCTGCGTATTCGGTGTTCGTAAATTCCCATGCGGTTATCTCTTAGGAATTCCATGTTACCCTTCTCCTGTTCCCAAAGATAGTTTGTAATAACGGGTATCTTTTTTGTCATTAATATTTCCATAAATGTCGAGGCGCCGCATTTTGTTATAACAACATCGGAAATATTTATGAGCTCATAAACAAAATCAACGTAGGCATAAACTTTAAGATTATCATAGCCGCCTCTGCTCTTTAAAGATTCGGCATCACGAAACAATTCTTTGTTTTTCCCGCAGACAATCGCAACTTGAATATCTTTCAAATTATCAAGAAGCAGCTTAATAATTTTTATTCCGTTTGGAATGCCGTCTCCCCCGCCCATAACCAGTATAATCTTTTCGCCGGCCGGATAACCAAGTGTCTGCTTCAAAGCCGGAATCTTATCTGACGCAAGAGGAGCCGAAAATTTTTCGTTCAATATAAACGGGAAAAGATGGAGATTCTCGGAAGAAATAGCTTTGCGCAGGCAGCTTTGTTTTAATCGCTCGCTGAACACAACAAAGTTCTGCTTTTTATTCAAGAACCATAAAGGATGCGCGGTATAAGGGTCTGTTACAACCGTTATGATCGGGACATTAATATTATACGCTTTAACAATCTGGTAAACGGGTTTTATAAGAAAGAAATGAAAGATAATTATTTTATCGGGCTTGTCTTCAACTATCGCCTTCTTTATAGAAGGCTTTATAAAATAACCGACGATAGCGCCGGAAAGAGAAGCTATAATTTTACTCTTATGAATGAAATACAATGTTTCATAAATCCAACTGGCTCGTGCCTGAAGCCCTCTAAAACCTCCCTCAATGAGATTTCTCATTATGCTGTTCGATGTTTCAAAACCGTCTAGCATTACCGGCTCGACGGAATCAGCAAATTTTCTCTCAATAATTTTCGCAATTGAATTAGCCGGCGCAAGATGTCCGCCGCCGGTTTTCAAATAAATAAGAAGATATTTTTTGCTTATACTCATAAAGTATTTTCATCTTAAAATCGGAGAATCATCATCCGTCATATTACCGGTCGTTAAAATTTCGAGTATTTTATACGTACCTAGTTTTCTTGCGTTGAGGAACCCCGCCCAGGCAGCCTCTGCAAGTCTTCCCTTATTCAAGAAATCGAAGAGCCACTGGTCGGTATAATCCGGATTTAACTGTTTTATTCCGGCTTGAATTTCAAGCAGCCAAGTAGCGTTAAACTGCTCTTGAGATCCTATCGGCGGCGTCATTATAATCGGTATTCCAAGTCCGCAGTAAAAAGAAAGCTCGCTGGGTTTTGTCCAGAGAACGTCGGTTTCTCTCATAACACGGTTGAACTCATTAAAATAATTTTCAAGAGAATCGGAATATACGATATTTATGTTTTCAGCGGCATCTTTTAATTTGCTCTTTATGCCTAAAAAGAAATCCCTAACGGCAGGCTTTGTACCGGCAATCAGATTCAACTTAACCTCACCGCTTTCCAATTTTTTCTTCAAGCTGTAGGCAATCTTCTCTCCGATTTCCTTCTGCGCGCCTGCGCCGCCGACAGAATAAGTAATTGTAAGTTTACGTTCTTTTCTGAAGACACAGTTTTCTTGCCCCAGAAAATACTCCACGTTTTTATCATGAAGCGGGCGGAAACGGTTCCTCGGATCGAGGTAAAACAGCCTCTGCCCGAGATCTGCTTTAAGTAAGTCCAGTTCCTTATTACCTAGAAGATCGAGTGAGATGGGAAACCCGGTGGCAAAGATTCGTTCGGCGGGAACGCCGTAAGCTTTTAACCGCTGCGATGCCTTGCCGCAGGGAGTAAAATAAATTATTCTGCTCTCCCACGGTTCTTTTGCAACCCAGACGCGGTTCAGATCAGCATCGCAGACAATACAGTAAATCGAGTCGTACCCGTGCATGTCGGCGGCAATTGCTGGAGCAAAAAAAGATGTTACCAGCGGAAGATGTTTTGTTGATATCTTCTCGATCATCCCGGCACACAATCCCTGCTTAATGCTTCTCGTCAGCATATTAACCTGGAAGGTGCTGTTCGAAAGATTCCTCATCGGATAGAAAGAAGGAATTCTCAGAAAAGTATCGAGTATGTTGAAAACAGGCAGACCTATTACGGGAATGCTCTTAGCTCTAGACAGGAATTCGTACACTCCGAGTATTTTAGACCAAAGTTTTCTTTCGCCTTCCGGAGTAAACTCGTCGGCTCCCACTGTCATAATTCCGTTTTCGGCAATATCTTTAAGCGGATTAACCGCTCTGAGATGGCCGTATCCCATATTTGCTGAAACGACCCATGCTTTTAAACTTTCCGATTTATTCTCCATATCGATTAATTTAGCGCCGCAAGTTTAATAATAATTACAGCAACACCGAAAATACCAAAGATTAAATAAACGTTAAATCACAGAAGGGGCGCTATAAATTCACCGATGAAATAACCGGCCGCGGCAATCCCAAAACCGACGATGAACATGTCAAGTCCGCTTCTGAAAATCCCTCTTCCCGTAAAAAAGCTTCTAGCGGCGCCAACACCAAAATGAGCTAGCATGGAGATTACAAACGAAGTCCACATTGCCGAAGAACCGCTGAGGAACAAGAAGGGGAAAACCGGTATAAAAGCTCCCACAGCTGTAGCCGTTCCTGTAATCCAACCTTCTTTTAAAGGGCTAAGGCTTTGCGCGCCGATACCCAGCTCTTCCCTCACCTTCTCCTCAAGAGCCTGCTCGGGATCTTTCATTACTTCCTCAGCTAAGGCTTTTGCCTTTTGGCTTTCCATTCCTTTCGACTCATAGATTAAGGCAAGTTCTTCGGTTTCTAATTCTGGCATCAGCAGAATTTCCTCGCTCTCCATTCTCCTCTCGTTATCGTAAACTTCTTTCTCGCTGACGGCAGCAAGATAGCCGGAAGATCCCATTGAAAGAGAATCGGCAATCATTCCGGAAATTCCGGAAATAAGAATTACATGCGGCGCCACGCTTGCACCGATAACGCCGGCAATTAATCCGAAGTTCGCGGTTAATCCGTCATTGAAACCGTAAACTATATTCCTCAGCAGTCCGCCCGATTCCGATTTATGCCAGGGTTCGTCGCTTGTGCCTTTAATGCCCATGAGCTTTTCGGCATGTTCCGCAGAATCTTTAGCGAGGCGCAGAGCAATATTTTTAGTGGTCTTGTCGTCACTCGATTTGTAGAGTCCCATATACCCTACAACCTCCGAGGCTTCTTCGTTCATCAGCGCGCGCGTTAAAACCCATGAACCGAATTTTTTTGAGAACCATTCCAAAGCTTTGGCTTGAAAAGAAGGCTCCATGCTGTCTACATTCACTCCGTTCTTCGCCAGCAGATCAGCCCATACCTTTATATGTTTATCCTCTACGCCCGCAAGCTTTAAATAAATATCCTTACGTTTTTCGTCGTTTATCTGCGATGCCAGTACTCTGTAAAGATAAGCTGCATTAATTTCGTCCTGAAGGTGGTGCGTCCATATTTTAATTGATGATTTATTGTCCATCATATCCCCGGATGTTTCGGTAATAATTAATGTATTCTCTCAACTGTTTAATAGAATTTAAAGAAAAATAGAAATTCGATATTAATTTAAGATTATTCGGACTAACCTTAAAAAAGAATTATCCGCAATCAAATTTAAGATAAATTTAGTTGAATTTAATTGACGTAGTTATTTAAATATCTCATCAACTCATTTTTTTAATAAGGATGTGATAGGTTAGGAGTTTACCCGCGGCAGCGAAAAGATGAATCTGCTACCCTTGCCGAGTTCGCTTTCAACTCTGATGCTTCCTTTGTTCTTCTCGATCATTTCTTTAGATAGAATTAGCCCGAGTCCGCTTCCCGTCTCATCTGCTGTTCCCACTGTTGAGTAATGCTCACCGATTTTAAAAATTCTTTTCATTCCATCTGCGTTGATGCCGACTCCGTAATCCTCGACGCTTATTTCGGCATAATCATCTTTTTCTGCGCAGTAAATATCCACGTGACTGCCCGGCCGGCTAAATTTGACCGCATTCGTAATAAGATTAAGCAGAACTGAGCTTATCATGTTCTTGTCGACGTATACTTTTATAGTCGAATCGCAAGACGCTATAAGTTTTACTTTCTTAACCGAAGCTGAGAGTTCAGCATAGTTTAGAGATTCGTCGATTATTTCTTTAAGTATATACACATCCGGATGAAATTCCATTCTGCCGCTCTGCAGTCTCGCCCAGCTCAGCAGGTTTTCGGTAAGCGACGAAAGTTTGTGAATAATTTTATTCATATTAGACAGAGAAGCTTTTATTTCCCCGTGCGTCATACTGTCGAATTCAGAATCGAGTAGGCTGGAATATCCCAGTAGTGAAAAGAAAGGACTCTTTAAGTCATGTGAGATAATAGAAAAGAATTT